>NZ_CP176832.1:3292500-3365709 GCF_052279045.1 Novosphingobium aeonii
TGCCGCTGGTGAGCGACCTGCCGATCCTGCTGGGACGGCTCAACCGCCTGCTCGCCTTCAACATCGCCGATACCGTGCTTTCCATCGCGCTTCTGGCGTTCGGCTGCCTCTGGGGGCTGGAGGGCGCCGCGGCCTCGCGCCTTGTCTACGGTGCGCTCTGGCTCGGCCTCTATGCGCGCTTCATTCACGGACTGGTTCGCTTCGACGTGCGCGCCCTGCTGCACATCTATGCCCGCAGCGCCGCCGCGACGCTGGCCGCAATCGCCCCGCTGACGCTGTGCTACCTGTTCTGGACGCCGCCCGCGCAGCTCGGCTTCGCCATGCTGCTCGCCACCACGATCGCCGGCGTGGCGGCTTGGCTGGCGACGCTGTTCCTGCTGCGCCACCCCGCGCTCGACGACCTCCTCGGCCTCGCCTCATCGCTGCCTTTCGCGCGGACCGTCGCCAACCGCCTCCAGGCCGCTCGTTGAGCGCAGCCGCACAGAGACCTGCACCGATGGACGAAACGATCTCCCTTTCCGCCTGCCACGTCGCCGAGGACCGGGGGATCGTGCGCCAGTCTCCCCGGCCGGAGAACCTGCGCAACGCCGCCTATGCCGCGCAGTTCGACTGGCGCACGATCTTTTACGACGTCTATCGCTCCGGGCCGGAGGTGGTGCTTCAGGGGCCGCCATTCCTGAACTTCCTGCCGATGCTGAAGGCGGCCGAGGGCCTGCGCAGCAAGTTCCGGCCGCTCTGGCCCAAGGCCCGCCTCGTGGATCGCAGCAAGGGCTGCGAAATCCGCCTGCGCCATGATGGCGATACCCTGTTGCTGGACGGAGCTCTCGGCCGGTTCGACATCACCGTCCAGCCCGACCTCTCGCACCTTTTCGCCGGACGGCGGGTGATCCACACATTGTCCCGCAACAACGACATCCGCTGGATCAAGGACTGGATCGCCTTCTATGTCGCGATCCACGGCGCCGACGGCGTGCTGCTCTACGACAACGGCTCGACCGCCTATACCCTTGGCGAACTGCGCGCCGCGCTGGAGCAGGCCTTCCCGGACATGGCTGTCGCGGTGGTCGACTGGCCCTTCATCTACGGGCCGCAGGGCGGTCTTGCCGGGGCGGTGGACGGCCGGGAGACGCCCTGGGATTCGGACTATTGCCAGACCGGATCGCTCCAGCACGCGCGCTTCCGCTTCCTGCGCCGCGCACGCAGCGTGCTCAACGTCGATATAGACGAACTCGTCCTTTCCAGCCGGGAACGATCGATCTTCGCCGAAACCGAAGCCTCGAAGGCGGGCTTCATCAAGTTCGGCGGTGCATGGATCAGCAGCGCCAACCACCGCGCCGCCACGCCCGAGGATTGCCGCCACGGCGACTTTCTCCTGCGCGACCGGGAAGAGCAGGAGATCTGCCCCCCGAAGTGGTGCATCGTTCCCGATGCGCGCCACGATGCAAAGTACACATGGTCGGTCCACAACGTCTTCGGATCGCCCCACAACCGCACCCTCTCCCCGGAATTCGGCTATCGCCACATGAAGGGCATATCCAACAGCTGGAAGTACGACCGTTGGGAACGCGCCTCTCCAGACCCGGCGCGCTTCGTCGAGGACCCGGACTTGCGCGCGGCCTTCGAACGCAGCGGCCTGATCGTGGCAGAAGCCGCCGCGCGCTGACTGGCGCGTGGCTCATGCCGCCGCGCGGATCGCCGGCGATATTGCTGCGGAAAATGCTGCGCGAAGGCACCTCCCGATTCGGGACGCAGCCACCCCCGAACCCGCGAGTTTCCTTTGTTCCACTCGCGTTTCATGGTAGTGTCCATGCCTGACAACAATCCGACGGGGATCAACCCCGCGGGGAGGATGACATGGCCGCAAGCATGCTTGCGAAGGCACTTCTTATCGCGGAATCGGTGATTCTGGGCGTGAGCCCTCCTGCCGTATCCGGGACGCCGGCACCCACCGGCGCCGACCCTCCGGCCCTGGCCCTGAGAGGCTCCATCAAGGATGCCTTGCAGGATACCGAAACCGTGCAGGGCCAGGCCGACATCGACGACCGGATGACCGTGGACGTCGGGCTGGAAGGCAAGGGCCCCTACCGCTTCCTGATCGACACGGGATCGCAGAACACGGTGGTCTCCAGCACGCTGGCGGGCAGGCTCGGGCTCGTGCAGGGGCCGGAAGTGCGCGTCATCAGCATGGGCGGCACCAGCAGCGTGGCCACCGCACAGCTCCAGTCGCTCGATATCGGGCAGAAGAACTACACGGACCTTACCGTGCCCCTGCTGGAACGACAGCACATCGGGGCGGACGGGATCGTCGGCACGGACAGCCTGCAGGGGCAGCGGGTCGTGCTGGACTTCGTGCACAATACCATCGCCATCGGCGACGCCCAGAGCCTGGGCGGCAGCAGCGGTTACGAGATCGTGGTGCGCGCCCGCAAGCGCGAGGGGCGCCTCATCCTCACCGATGCGCTGATCGACGGTATCCGCGCCGACGTCGTCATCGACACCGGCGCCAGTTCGACCATCGGCAACCTCGCCCTGCAACGCGCGATCCGCGAAAGGTCCGCCGGCCAGACCACCCTGCTCAGCGTCACCGGCCACGAACTGCCCGCCGGTCTCGGCGTGGCGAAAGTGCTAAGGATCAGCGACGTCAACATTTCCAACGTGGTGATCGCCTTCGCCGATGCCCCCGCCTTCAAGGAACTGAGCCTGCGCAAACGCCCCGCGATCTTCCTCGGCATGCGCGAACTCAGGGTGTTCAAGCGGATCGCGATAGACTTCTCGACGCGCCGCATCCTGTTCGACATGCCGAAGGGATCGTGAAGAGGCCCCGCCGCGCACCGTCCACCGCGCGGGCGATAGCGGGAACCGCCCTCTTTCCGCGAATTCCCGGACGCGATTGTCTATCGACGCGAACACCCTAAATAGCAGCGATGCCGCCAGACACCGCCGTAACCGATTCCCGCGCCCGCCACGATGGCTGGCGCACCCTGCTGCGCTTCATGCCGTATCTCTGGCCTGCCGGGAATCCGGCGCTGCGCTGGCGGATCGTCTGGGCCTGCGTGTTCATCCTGCTTTCCACCGCAACCCAGCTTGCCCTGCCTTACCTGATGAAGTGGGCGGTCGACCTGATGGGCGCCACCGGCCCGAAGCTGGTGCAGCTCGCGATGCTGATGGTGCTGGGTTACGCAGCGGGCCGCCTGATCCAGACCGCGTTCGACAACTTCCGCAACATCGTGTTCGAGCGCGTGGGACAGGATGCGACCCGCGAACTGGCGGAAAACGTGTTCGGCCAGCTCCACCGGCTCTCGCTGCGGTTCCACCTTGCCCGCCGCACCGGGGAAGTGACCAAGACGATCGAGCGCGGGACCAAGAGCATCGACACGATGCTCTATTTCATGCTCTTCAACATCGCGCCCACCATCCTGCAACTGCTGGTGGTGGCGGTGATCTTCTACATCAATTTCGGCCCCGGCCTCGTCATCGCCACTGCCGTGGCGATCGCCGCCTATATCTGGGTGACCCGCACGATCACCGAGTGGCGCACCAAGCTGCGCGAACAGATGAACCGGCTGGACGGGCAAGCGCTGGCCCGCGCGGTGGACTCGCTGCTCAACTATGAAACGGTGAAGTACTTCTCCGCCGAGGACCGCGAACGGGAGCGTTACGCCCAGGCTACGCGGGCCTATGCGGTCGCGGCGGTCAAGAGCGAGAACTCGCTCGGGCTGCTCAACATCGCGCAGGGCGTGGTGGTCAACCTGCTGATGGCGGGCGCGCTGGGCTATACCGTCTGGGGCTGGTACAAGGGCCAGTACACGGCCGGTCAGCTCGTTTTCGTGCAGACCTACCTCACGCAGCTTTTCCGCCCGCTCGACATGCTCGGCATGGTCTATCGCACGATCCGGCAGGGCCTGATCGACATGGCGGAAATGTTCCGGCTGCTCGACGAACCGCAGGAAGTCTCTGACAAGCCCGGCGCCCCGGCGCTGGTGATCCGCCGGCCCTCGGTGGTGTTCGACAATGTGGAGTTCGGCTACGAGCCAGACCGCCGCATCCTCAAGGGCCTCTCGTTCGAGGTTCCGGCCGGACAGAACTTCGCCGTCGTCGGCCCTTCGGGCGCGGGCAAGTCCACGCTCGCGCGGCTGCTGTTCCGCTTCTACGATCCCCAGCAGGGCCGCATCCTGATCGACGGGCAGGACATCGCCGGGATCACCCAGGCCAGCCTGCGCGCCGCCATCGGCATCGTTCCGCAGGACTCGGTGCTGTTCAACGACACCATCGGCTACAACATCGCCTATGGCCGCGACGGCGCCGGGCAGGACGAGGTGGAAAACGCCGCGCGGGGCGCCGCGCTGATGGGCCTGATCGACCGCCTGCCGCAGGGTTTCGCCACCGAAGTGGGCGAACGCGGCCTCAAGCTTTCCGGCGGCGAGAAACAGCGCGTGGCGATCGCCCGCACGCTGGTCAAGAACCCGCCGATCCTGCTGCTCGACGAAGCCACGTCCGCGCTGGACACCCGCACGGAGCAGGACATCCTCGCCACGCTGCACCGCGTATCCGAGAACCGCACCAGCCTGTCGATCGCGCACCGGCTTTCGACCATCGCCGATGCGGACCGGATTCTCGTGCTCAATGACGGGCGCCTGGCCGAGAGCGGCACCCATTCCCAGCTCCTGCGGCAGGACGGGCTCTATGCGGAAATGTGGGCGCGCCAGGCCGCCGAAGCCGAAGCGATGATCGAAGCGGCAGAATAAGGCGGGACCGCCTGCTTGCGGGAACCATCGGAAGGGGTCGGGGGTTTCTCCGCCATGCCCCTTCCGACCCGGAGCCTCCCGCACGTGAAATGCCCCCCGTTGTCCGCAATCCTGCTGCACATGGCAGCGCTGGCTCCCCTGGTCGCGGCGGCGCTTATCCCCGGTGTCGTCTTCGCCTGACGCGCGGCTGCGCTTTCAGGATGCGGCGCGCCGGCACTTTATTTGACAACGTCGGCCTCGTGCCACACCACCGCCTGAGCCGCCTTCATGCAATTCTCGGCCGTATCCCACGATAGCGAGGGCGAGCCGTAGAGCCGCCAGCCCTGCGCCAGTGCTTCCGACACACGCTCGCAAAAGGCGCGGTCGTCCGCTCCGGTGAGCAGGCGGTAGATCGGGCGGTCTTCGGGCGTCTGGTACATCGGCATCTCTCTCAATTTCGAATGTCAGATGCCTAGCCACTCCAGCGGGGCTGGCAAGTCCCCGGCAGCGTAATCGACCTGGAGCACCCGGCGGCGACGGCCGGGCCGGGCCGCGTGGGAGGCATGGAGGATCGGGGTTCGATAGATCCAGACATCCCCGGTGTCCGCCAGACACGAGAACACCGGCGCCCGCGCCACGATCGCGTCCACATCGGCCACCGCGATGCGTCCCAGCCGGTGCGAGCCCGGAACGATCAGCAGCGGGGCGTTTCCGGCATCGACCGGATCGAGATGAATGCGCACCGTCAGCATCCCTTCGCTCAACGCGAAGGGCGGTTCCACATGGCAAATGCCCTGCTTGACGGTCCAAGGCCCGAAGCCCGGCAAATCCGCTTCGGCGCGGACCGCGATCGTCCGGTCCTGATGCCAGCCCAGCGACCAGTCGGCCCGGTCGTTCTTGTCGAACAGCACCGCCCTGACCGGGCGCACCGGCAGACCGGCCAGTTCCGCCAGTCGCGCACCGACCGGCGCTTCCGGCCCGAGCAGCCGCGCCAGTCCGGCACCTCCCGCGATCCGGGTTCCGGCCCGGCCGTCCGGCCATTTCGCCAGAACCCCGGCAAGCGCATCGAGAATCGGCAAAGCCAGCCCGCCATGAAAACAGGCGCCATCACGGTCCAGACGGAGTTGCAGCCGCTCGTCTCCGGCTTCCGCAGGAGGCGCGGAGCCGTTCACCCCGGATAGCGTTCGAATTCGGGAAGATCGCCGATCTGCTTCATCCAGCCGATCCGCTCGGCAACCTGGATATGGGCTCCGGGCGGGAGGGCATCGGGATCGTCGAGCGTGGCGACCTGGATATCCACGAGGCCGGGCAGGTATTCCTCGTTCGTGTACCACAGCCCGGTGCCGCAGCGCGGGCAGAAGTGGCGCATGGCGCTGCCGCTGGAGTTGTAGACGCTGGCCTGGCCAGCGGTCACCGTGAATTCCGGCGATTTGAAAGCGGCCCAGGCCACCGTCGGCGCGCCGGACGACTTGCGGCAATCGGCGCAGTGGCAAAGCGCGACGTGTTCCGGCTCACCCTCTACAGTGTAGCGAACGTCGCTGCACTGGCATCCACCTTCGAGCGTCATTGCGAATCTCCTTCTGATGCGAGGGAGACTAGCCGGCCAGCAAGAACATTCAAGGAACAAATGAACACCGCCCCGGACCGCGCCGCTTGCGCGGCAGCGATCCGGGGCGGCAGTCCGGGGCTATCGGGATTTACAGGATGTACTTCGACAGGTCGGCGTTGCCGGCGAGGCCTTCCAGCCTGTCGCGAACGTAAGTCTCGTCGATGGTCACGGTCTCGCCCTTGCGGTCCTCGGCCTCGAAGCTGAGTTCCTCGAGCAGCTTTTCCATCACCGTCTGCAGGCGCCGGGCGCCGATATTCTCGACGCTCTCGTTCACCAGCGCGGCGATGCGGGCGATTTCGCTGACCGCGTCGCTCGTGACTTCCACCGAAACCTCCTCGGTAGCGAGCAGCGCCCGGTACTGGGCCACCAGGTTCGCGCGGGTTTCCGAGAGGATGCGCACGAAATCGGCCTCGGTCAGCGCCTTCAGCTCTACCCGGATCGGCAGGCGGCCCTGAAGCTCGGGCAGCATGTCGGAAGGCTTGGCGAGGTGGAACGCGCCCGAGGCGATGAAGAGGACATGGTCGGTCTTCATCGGCCCGTACTTGGTGGCAACGGTGGTGCCCTCGATCAGCGGCAGCAGATCGCGCTGCACGCCTTCGCGGCTGACCGAGCCGCCGCGCACGTCGGACACGGCGATCTTGTCGATCTCGTCGAGGAAGACGATGCCGTTGGTCTCGGCATTGGCCAGCGCGGTGCGGGCCACATCGTCCTGGTCCATCCGCTTTTCCGACTCCTCGTCGACCAGCTTGTCCCAGGCGTCAGGCACCTTCATCTTGCGGCGCGTCAGCTTCGGACCGCCGAACTTGCCCATGATGTCCGACAGGTTGATCATGCCGACCGAGCCGCCCATGCCCGGGATCTCCATCGGCGCCGAGGGTCCGTCCTCGACCTCGATCTCGACCTCGGTCTCGTTCATGGCGTTTTCGGTGATGCGCTGGTGGAAGGAGGCGCGGGTCGCCTCGGAGGCGCCTTCGCCGACAAGGGCATTGAGCAGGCGCTCCATCGCCGCCTTGGAAGCGGCTTCACGCACCGATTCGCGGCGGCGTTCCTTTTCG
The DNA here is from genome assembly GCF_052279045.1 of Novosphingobium aeonii. Lineage (NCBI taxonomy): Bacteria > Pseudomonadati > Pseudomonadota > Alphaproteobacteria > Sphingomonadales > Sphingomonadaceae > Novosphingobium > Novosphingobium aeonii. The sequence continues at coordinate 3,299,889 of NZ_CP176832.1, forward strand.
AGGCGGATCGCCTCTTCCACCAGATCGCGGGCGATCTGCTCGACATCGCGGCCGACATAGCCGACTTCGGTGAACTTGGTGGCTTCCACCTTCACGAAAGGCGCATCGGCCAGCTTGGCGAGGCGGCGGCTGATCTCGGTCTTGCCGCAGCCCGTGGGGCCGATCATCAGGATGTTCTTCGGCGTCACCTCGTCGCGCAGTTCGAGCGAGAGCTTCTGCCTTCTCCAGCGATTGCGCAGGGCCACCGCGACGGCCTTCTTGGCTTCGGTCTGGCCGACGATGTGCTCATCAAGGGCGCGGACGATCGCCTTCGGGGTCAGGTTGTCTTTCATGTTTTCGATGATCTCAGATGGTCTCGACCGTGACACGGTCGTTGGTGAAGACGCAGATGTCGGCGGCGACGGCCATGGCGCGCCGGGCGATGCGCTCGGCGTCCTCTTCATAGTCGTCGAGCGCGCGGGCGGCGGCGAGCGCATAGTTCCCGCCGGAACCGATCGCGGTGATGCCGCCTTCCGGCTCCAGCACGTCGCCGTTGCCGGTCAGCACCAGCAGGGTATCGGCGTCGGCCACGATCATCAGCGCTTCGAGGTTGCGCAGATACTTGTCGGTGCGCCAGTCCTTCGCCAGTTCCACCGCGGCCCGCATGAGCTGGCCGCGATATTGCTCCAGCTTGCGCTCCAGCCGTTCGAAAAGGGTGAAGGCATCGGCAGTGGCGCCGGCGAAGCCCGCGATCACCTTCCCGTCGCCGATGCGGCGCACCTTGCGCGCATTGGGCTTCATGACGGTGTTGCCCATGGAAACCTGCCCGTCACCGGCAATGACGGTCTTGTCACCCTTCTTCACGCCGATGATGGTCGTTCCGTGCCACTGGATCAGGCCGTGGCTCGCCCCGCTATTGTCCATGCCGCGGGATATATGGCCGCGTTCGCACGGTTCAAGCCGTGAGCAGTCCGCCGGACCGGCAAAAGCACCCGAAGACCCGAGGAAAGCGGGCCGCGGCGGACACAAAAAAGCCGCGCGACATTCAGGCATGTCGCGCGGCTTTTTGCAGCGGCAACTTTCGCTGCCGGGATCAGCTGCCGTTCGGGCCGGGGCCGGTCGGTCCGGTGCTGCCGCCCATGCCGGCTGCGCCGACGGCGCCGATATTGCCGAACAGGTCTTCGAGCAGGCCGCGATGACGGCCCAGCGTCGGCGTCTTGTCGCCATCGGGGTTGATCCGGGCGACTTCCTCGATGCCGCGCTTGTCCACGCCCACCACGTTGCCGGCCGGGTCGAATCGCACGCGCAGCACCGTCTGTTCAGAGGTTTGCGGGCGGCGGAACGGCGGGGTCTTCACCGTCTGCGAGATGTAGTAGTAGTCCTTCTCGCCGAACTGACTGATGAAAGTCGGGCGGCCGAGGGTCTTCTCCACCGAGAGGCGATTGTCGATGCCGGGCTGAACCGAATCGAGAAGCGTCTGGTCGACGAGGTAGCCGCGGTGATCGCGGATGGAGGAACAACCTCCCGTCAGCGCAGCCAGCGCCAGCGCGATGCCTGCCGCTTTAGCCATGTGACCGTAACTGCGCATTTTCCCACTCCATTCGGGGCCTGGACCTGCGCCGGGCATTGCCAGCCGGCACAGGGCCCATATATCGGCCAGATAACGGCACCGAGCCTTAGAGCCCGCCAGCCCGTCACGCAATGGGCGTTGGGGCAGGTCGATTGAATTGCCGATGAACGAAAGGTCAGACTGTCCCGTGTCCATACTTTCCCGTCTCGTCGGCAAGCGATCCGATACCCGTGCCGAGGTCCGTCCGCTGTGGCACCGCGTGGTCGAGATCGCCCGCGAGAAGCCCTGGTATGCCGAATTCGGCGTGGCCGACAGCGTGCCGGGCCGTTTCGACGCGGTAACGCTGGTGCTGGCGCTCGTGATGCTGCGGATGGAGCGTGACGGGACGCTGATCGAACCTTCCGTGCGCCTGACCGAGCTGTTCGTCGAGGACATGGACGGGCAGCTTCGCCAGTCGGGCGTGGGCGACCTCGTGGTGGGCAAGCGCATGGGCAAGCTCATGAGCGTGCTGGGCGGCCGCATCGGCGCGCTGCGCGAGGCGCTGCCGCTGGGCGCGGAAGAACTGGCGGGCGTACTGGAACGCAACGTGACGCTGAACGGCGCCGCAGACACCCTCAAGCTGGCCGGGCACGTCCAGGCACTGGCCGCCCGGCTCGATACCCTTTCCGATCAAGAGATCCTGAACGCGAGCATTGCGCGATGACCGATACCCCCAACATCAAGCCCGAATTTTCCCGCAGCCTCGACATCCGGCAGGTCGAAGGCAAGGCCGCGCATCTCGCCGCCGATGAGGCCGAGCGCGCCGCCCTGGCCAAACGCTTCATGCTCGTGCGGATCGATTCGCTGTCGGCCGACCTCGAACTCTCGCGCAGGGACCGCAAGGTCGATGTCCGCGGCAGGATCAAGGCGGAATTCGTCCAGGCCTGCGCTGTCTCGGCAGAGGATATCGCCGTCTCGGTGGACGAGCCGGTGTTCTTCCGCTTCGTCCCCGAAGCGACGGACCATGCGCCTGACGAGGAACTGGAACTGGCCGCCGAGGATTGCGACGAGATCGAGTATTCCGGCACGCACTTCGACCTTGGCGAAGCCGTGGCGCAGAGCCTTGCGCTTGCGATCGACCCGTTCCTGACCGGGCCGGACGCCGATGCCGCCCGCAAGGCCGCCGGGATCGGCACGCCCGAGGACAGCGGCCCCTTCGCCGCGCTCAAGGGACTTGGCCTCAAGGAATGAGCGACTTCGGGGGATAGCCCTGACGGACCTGACGGATACGAAAAAGGGGGCCGAAAGCCCCCTTTTCCATGATGTGGTTCGCGAACGATCAGAACGGGATATCGTCGTCGAGATCGTCGCCGAAGCCGCCGCCGGTGCTGCCCGTGCGGCCCCAGTCGTCACCGCCCGAAGACGCGCCGCCCGCGGCGCCGCCGCTGCGGCCCCAGTCTCCGCCCGAACCGCTGCCCGAACCGCCGCCCGAACGGCTGCCGCCGCCGAAGCCGCCCGACGAACCGCCGCTGCTGCCGCCTTCGCCCCAGCCGCCGCCGGAACCGCCGCGCGCGCCGCCGCCGCCAGCGCCGCCACCCTGGGCGCCGTCAAGCATGGTGAGCACGCCGCCGATGCCGCCGACCGAGACTTCGGTGGTGTAGCGATCGTTGCCGTTCTGGTCCTGCCACTTGCGGGTGCGCAGCTGGCCTTCGATGTAGATCTTCGAGCCCTTACGCAGGAACCGTTCGACCACGCCGACCAGGCCTTCGCTCTGGATCACCACGGAGTGCCACTCGGTACGCTCCTTGCGTTCTCCGGTGGCGCGATCCTTCCAGTTTTCCGAGGTCGCGATGCGCAGATTGGCAATGCGCCCGCCGTTCTGGAACGACTTCACTTCGGGATCGGCTCCGAGGTTGCCGATCAGAATGACCTTGTTGACGCTGCCTGCCATGAGGGAATCGCTTTCCTGTATAAATTCGGCGAACGGGGTAGCGAATGGCGAGCCCGGGCGCGAGTCTGCCGAGGCGGGTTTTCTACAACCCAGCCCCCACCGCGACCCAGTAGGTCACGCCCGCCGCCACGTAGGCAAGGCCGAACAGGTAGGCGAGCATGAAGATCGGCCACCTCCAGCCGTTGGTCTCGCGGCGGGTGACGGCGATGGTCGACATGCACTGCGGCGCGAAGACGAACCAGGCCAGGAACGCCAGCGCCATCGGCAGGGTCCAGCGGCCCTTGAGCCGGTCGCCCAGTTCAACCGCCTGCGCATCCTCGTCGTCCCCGGCATCGACGGCATAAGTCGTCGCCAGCGAGGAGACCGCCACTTCGCGCGCGGCCATGGCCGGGATCAGTGCCAGTGCCATGTCGCGGTTGAAGCCGATCGGTTCCACCACCACGGCAAGGCCATTGGCGATCTTGCCCGCGATCGAGGCGTCGACCTGGCTCTCGCCGGGCTTGGCCTGCGGGAAGTTGAGCAGCACCCAGAGCACCACGGTGACAGTGAAGATGATCGTGCCGGCGCGGCGCAGGAAGATCCACGCACGTTGCCACAGGCCAATCGCCATGTCCTTGAGACGGGGCAACTGATACTTCGGCATCTCCATGATGAAGCCCGAAGCGGCACCCTTGGTAACCGTGCTGCGAAGGATCAGCGCCACCACCATGGCCCCGACGATGCCCGCGACATAAAGCGCGAAAAGCACGAGGCCTTGCAGGTGTACGCCTCCACCGATGTCATTGTTGGGAATGAAGGCGCTGATGATAACCGCATAGACCGGCAGGCGCGCCGAACAGGTCATCAGCGGAGCGATCAGGATCGTGGTCAGCCGGTCCTTGGGATCGGTGATCGAACGGGTGGCCATGATGCCGGGAATGGCGCAGGCGAAGCTGGAGAGCAGCGGAATGAAGCTGCGGCCAGAAAGCCCCACGAACGCCATCAGCCGGTCCATCAGGAAGGCCGCGCGGGCCATGTAGCCCGAGGCTTCCAGCGCCAGAATGAAGGCGAAGAGGATGACGATCTGCGGCAGGAACACGATCACCGCACCGACGCCGGCGATCACACCGTCGGTCAGGAGGTCGCGCAGCAAGCCGGGGGGCATCGCGCCCTTCACGGTATCGTGCAGCCAGCCCGCGCCGGCATCCAGCGCATCAGCGAACGGCGTCGCCCAGGCAAACACCGCCTGGAACATCACGAAGAACACCGCCATCATGATGAGGAAGCCGAACCAGGGGTGCAGCAGCACCTTGTCGAGCTTCGCGTGGAGGCGGTGGCGCTTCGATTCGGACAGGATCGCGGCGTCGGCCATGGCATGGGCGGCAACGCGGCGCTCGGTGGCGCCAAGCGCGGTCAGGCCCGGCCCCGGATGGCGGGTTTCCGCCGAGGCGATCGCTTCGGCAAGTTCGACGAGGCCGCGGCGGCGCACGGCGACGGTGGAGATCACCCGCACGCCCAGTTCTTCCTGAAGCACCGCGGGATCGATCACCAGACCGTCACGCTCGGCAAGGTCCACCATGTTGAGCGCGACCACGGTCGGCTTGCCCAGCGCAAGAATTTCCTGCGCAAAAACAAGGTGCTGCTCAAGGTTCGAGGCGTCGAGAACGACCACCAGAACATCGGGCGCGGCTTCCCCGGTGAAGTGACCGGCAATGACCTTGGAGGTCACTTCCTCGTCGGGGCTGGTCGCATCCAAGCTGTAGGCACCCGGAAGGTCGGTCATTTCCACCGGCTCGCCGGTCGGCAGCACGAGGCGGCCCGACTTGCGCTCCACGGTAACCCCCGGATAGTTCGCGATCTTCTGGCGCGCGCCGGTCAGCGCGTTGAACAGCGCGCTCTTGCCCGCATTGGGGTTGCCGACGAGGGCGATCTTGCGCTGGCCGCTCATACCGGCGCGACCTCCATGGCATGGGCGTGAGCCCGGCGCACGGCGATGGTCATGCGGCCGATGGCGATGGCGATCGGGTCGCGCCCTCCGGCGACGCCGCGGTGCGATACCGAGACGGTCGCCCCCTCCTCCAGTCCCAGCGCGCGAAGGCGGCGGGCTTCTTCGGGAACGAGGGCATTCCAGTCCACCGCGACGATTCGAGCGCGCTGGTCGATGGGGAGCAGATCGAGAGTCATGCGGCTCCGCTGCCAGATCGGCAGAGCGATTGCAACTTGTTCGCAATAACTAACAATGCAGGCAGGCCCGGAAGACCGGCCGAGGCCGCGCGGCCGCGCCGGCGGGTATCGGGCAAGGCGCGCAAGGCCCCCTGGAAAGTCCGGTATTTCCTCGAAAAAGGAGCCGGGGATCGCCTTCGCGCAGTTCCCCGGCGCTTTTTCGTGAAAGATCAGCGCGCCGGGTAACGCAGCCGGCCCAGCAGCCGCACCAGGCTGATCCGTTCTTCCGGCGCCCGCAGGAACTGGGCCTTGGTCTTCTCGAAGCGGATGATTCCTTCGATCCGGCGGTCGAGGAAGGCGCGGGTCTCGGCCTTGTTCTCGCTCTTGTCGGTGGCGAAGACGCGCAGCGTGGCGGCGTAGATGCCGCCAAGGATCGTGCGCTTGGTATAGTGGTTGTAGTCCGTCGCCGTGTCTCCGGCGAGCCGCCACATGGCATCGGCGCTGTGCCAGCCGAGGCGCAGCGTGGCCTTGAGGTTCTGCGGCATGGACATGATGGTGAGCGCCCGGTTGAGCGCCTCCTCGCGCCCGGCCACGGCATCGAGACGCGCCATGACGAGGCGGCGGATGCGTTCGCGGATGGATACGCCGGCCAGCGAGGCGGCGGGCACGCTGCGCGCCATCTGCTCGTCGACATGGCCGATCCACGCGGAGATCATCGCCATCTGCCCGTCGCGGAAGGCGAATTCGGCCAGGGCCGGATCGACATCCGCGACATGGGCGGCCTGCCGCACCGCATCCATCGTCCAGCCGTCGAACGCGGCGGCATCGGCGATGGCGGGGGCAAGCTGGCGGCGCAGCGCTTCGAGGGTATCAGCCTGTTCCATCATGGTGCTCAGAAGCTCGGACCGTAGACCGCCTTGGCCTTTCCGGTGTTCTTCTTGGCATATTCCTCGAGCAGCGAGACCAGCGAGCTGCCGCGGGCCTCCTGCCCGGCATAGTCGCGCGCGCTGCGGCCCGAATTGTCCGCACGGCTGGGATCGGCGCCCGCTTCGAGCAGCGACTTGACCATGTCGGTGTCCTTGCGGTGAACCGCGAAGATCAGCGGGGTTTCGCCGGCATCGTTCGACGTGTCGGCCACGGCCTTCTTGTCGAGCAGGAGCGCCACGCCCTCACGCCAGCCGAGGCTGACCGCAACGGCCAGCGGCGTGCGGCCGCGATCGTCCGAGGCGTTGACGTTGGCGCCCTTGTCGATGAGATAGCTGAGCCAGGTGATGTCGCGGCGGCCCGTCACGATCAGCAGCGCGGTTTCGCCGGTGGTCACGTCCTTGGCGTTGACGATCTGGCCGTTCGCCATGAGCGCCTGCTCCACCTTTTCGCCCTCTTTCTTCTTTACCGATTCGAGGAACTTGTACCCGTCGGAAAAGTCGGCATGGGCGGGGGAAGCGAACATCAGGCCTGCCGCCATCGCCGCGACGACGATCCTGACCGGCCCCGTCTTCAGGATCCTGCGCGAAAGCTGCGACACGTTCCCGGACATGGTCTTAGGCACCTTCATTACCTCCAGATAAACAGGGCGACCGTGAAAACCGGCCTTCCCTTCCGGCATCGCACCCTTGCATGGCGGGCTCTAGCAGAGCATGAAGCGGCGCGCCATGACATACCTGTTCCGCCGGATTGCACCGATCGCACTTGCCCTTTCCATGGGCATGTCCCTTGCCGCGTGCCAGCAGGCCGCAACCGAGGCGCCGCCGCTCGAAGGCGCGCAGATCGGCGGCCCCTTCACGCTGAGCGACAAGGACGGCAAGGCCGTGACCTGGGATACCTTCAAGGGCAAGTGGCGCATCGTCTACTTCGGCTACACGTTCTGCCCGGATGCCTGCCCGATGGACGTGCAGGCGATGATGCGCGGCTTCACCCTCTTCGAAAAGGCCCATGCCGCGCAGGCCGCCGGGGTGCAGCCGATCTTCATCACCATCGACCCCGAACGCGACACCCGCGAGATCGTCGGCCAGTGGACCGCCGCCTTCGGCCCGCGCCTCTACGGCCTCACCGGCACGCCCGCGCAAGTCAAGCAGGCGGCCGATGCCTTCGCGGTCTACTACAAGAAGGGCGAAGCCACGCCCGGCGGCTACCTGATGGACCACAGCCGCATCGCCTATCTCATGGACCCGGACGGCAAGCCGATCGCCATGCTGCCGGTGGACAAGGGGCCGGAAGCCGTGTCCGCCGAACTGGCCAAGTGGGTGAAGTGAGCGTCACCCGGCCCTTCTGGGAACGTCCGATCGAGACGCTCAACCGAGAGGAGTGGGAAGCGCTCTGCGACGGTTGCGGCCAGTGCTGCCTGCACAAGGTGGAGGACGCCGATACCGGCGAAATCTACCACACCAACGTCGCCTGCAAGCTGCTGAACCTCAAGACGGCGCAGTGCAGCGACTATTCCCGGCGCCACAAGTTCGTGCCGGACTGCATGAAGCTGACCCCGCAGACGGCGGGCAACCTTTCATGGCTGCCGCCAAGCTGCGCCTACCGCCTGCGCGCCGACGGGGAACCGCTGCCCGAATGGCACTACCTCGTCTGCGGCGATCGCGACGCGGTTCACGCAGCCGGCATCTCGGTGGCGGGCAAGGTCATCAGCGAAACCGTGGCCGGGCCGCTCGAAAACCACATCGTCTGGCCCTATGGCGACGAGGAGGACGGGGACGAGTATCTCGAACCCGAAGGCCCCGCGCCCTGGGAAACCGACTGAACCCGTGCTGGACTGGCTGCGCCGAGACCCTCGCGAGGAACCGGTGATCGAGATCGCCGGGCGGCAGGTTCCGGTGGTGATCCGCAGGCTCGCCCAGGCGAGGCGGATGACCATGCGCCTGGCGCCTGACGGCAGCGAGATCCGCATCTCGATCCCCCGCTGGACCCGCTCGGAAGATGCGCTGGAATTCGCGCGCTCCAAGCAGTCCTGGCTGGCGATCCAGATCGAGGCGCTGCCTCAGGCCAGCCCCCTCGGCAACGGCGCCGCGCTCGATTTCCGGGGGCACCGCTTCACGATCCGCCATGACCCCGCCCTGCCCCGCCGCCCGGTGCCCGACGATGGCGAACTGCTCGTCGGCGGCCCGGACACTTCGCTGGCCGCGCGCCTGAAGCGCTGGCTGGAAAGCGAGGCGCGGGACGTGCTCTCGGTCGATCTTGCCGAATATTGCCACCGCGCCGACCAGCCGACCCCGCCGCTCTCGCTGTCGAGCGCGCGGCGGCGCTGGGGAAGCTGCGCGACGGACGGGTCGATTCGCATCAACTGGCGGCTCATCATGGCACCCGATGCCGTCCGCCGCTCCGTGGTCGCGCACGAGGTCGCGCACCTCGTCCACTTCGATCACTCGCCCGCATTTCATGATTTTCTGGGACGAATCTTCGAGGGCAGCGTGCCTTCGGCCAATCGCTGGCTCCGGGAAAACGGCAGGTCGCTCTATGTGCCGTTCGGGTAGCGTTCCGCCCCGTTAGGCACTACATAGCCGGGCATGGCTCTGTTCAATCGTTCCGGATACTGGAAGCACGTCAGCCCTACCGGCATGGTCGCGGATTTCCGCGCCGTGTGGAAGGAAGCAGGACAAAACCGCTGGCGCATCGCCGCGGTTTCCGCCGCTTGCACGTTCTCGGTCTTCTATCTCATGTCCACGCAGGAAGCACGCGGGCCGCATCCGCCGCCGAAAGTGACCTATATCTCGGTCCTGCCGGCGCATCGCACCGATGCCCAGATCATGGCCTCCAACGTCGAGAACCAGAAGCGCAAGGAAGCCTGGGCCGCCGAGCTTGCCCGGCGCGACAAGGACGTGCGCGAGATGTACAAGACCATCGGCCGCATGTCCGGGATGGACGTGGACAAGATCGCGCACGACGCCGAGGTCGAGGAAGCCGCGCGCAAGAAGGCCGAGCTTGAAGAGATCGGCGCGCCGCGCCTGCCCGAAGGGCGCTCGCTTCCGCAGATCGACCAGCAGCCCGCGCGGGAGCCCGCCGAACAGTGATCCAGGACGCGCGCTGGCTCGCCGCCGCCGCCTCTCTCTCCGCGCGTGCACGGCCCGCGAGCCGCCCCAATCCGGGCGTCGGCGCGATCCTCGTCAAGGAGGGCAAGGTCATCGCGCGGGGCTGGACCCAGCCCGGCGGCCGCCCCCATGCCGAGGCGGTGGCGCTCGCCGCCGCAGGCCACGCCGCCCGCGGGGCGACGCTCTACGTCACGCTGGAACCTTGCGCGCACGAATCCGCGCGCGGCCCCGCCTGCGCCGATCTCGTCAGCGCCTCCGGCGTCGCGCGGGTGGTGATCGGGTGCATGGACCCCGATCCGCGCACCTCCGGCTCCGGCCTTGCGCGCATCCTGCGCGCCGGGATCGCGGCACGCCACCTGCCCTCGCCCGCCTGCGAACGGAGCCTTTCGGGCTATCTGCTCTCGAAGCGGCTCGGCCGCCCGGAAGTCACACTCAAACTGGCGCTGTCGCTGGACGGGTGCATCGCCCTTGCCGGCGGCGAAAGCCAGTGGATCACCGGCCCCCAGGCCCGCGCCCACACCCACGCCATGCGCGCCAGGGCCGATGCCATCCTCGTGGGCGGAGCGACCTTGCGGGTAGATCGCCCCCGGCTCGACGTGCGCCTCCCCGGCCTCGAGACACGCAGTCCCCGGCGCTGGGTTCTCACCCGCGGCGCGGTGCCGGAAGGCTGGAACGCACTGCCCTCGCCCGAGGCGATCTTCGCCATGGAAGGCACCCAGCACCTCTTCGTCGAAGGCGGCGCGGGCGCGGCCTCCTCGTTCCTGCGCGCCGGGCTGGTCGACCGCCTGCTGATCTACCGCGCGCCGATCCTCGTCGGCGGCCGCCCCGCGCTTGCAGACTTCGGCCTGCTGCGCCTTGCCGATGCGCATGGCCAATGGCGGCTCGCCGAGCGGCGACAGCTTGGCAGCGACACGCTCGAAGTCTACGAGACCGCAAAATCATCTGAGCAGCCGCTCGAAAGGTAGCCATGTTCACCGGAATCGTCACCGCCGTCGGCCAGATCCGCGAAGCCCGCCAGACCGGCGACCTGCGCGCGGTCATCACCTGCCCCTTCGACCCCGCCGGCATCGCCATGGGCGCGTCGATCGCCTGTTCGGGCGTGTGCCTGACAGTGGTGGACAAGGGCGGCGTGGCGGGAGACGCCTGGTTCGCGGTAGACATCTCGGCCGAATCGGTATCGCGCACGGTGGACGGCCGCTGGGCGCAAGGCACGCAGCTCAATCTCGAACCGGCGCTCAAGCTGGGCGACGAACTGGGCGGCCACATCGTCACCGGCCATGTCGACGGCGTTGGCACCGTGGTCAGCGTAACCCCCGAAGGCGATTCCAAGCGCTTCGTGATCGCGGCCCCCGCCGAACTGGCGCCCTATCTCGCCCCCAAGGGCTCGATCACGGTGGACGGCGTCTCGCTGACCGTGAACGACGTGGCCGACCAGAGCGACGGCAGCTGCCACTTCATGCTGAACATCATCCCGCACACCTCGGAAGTCACCACCATCGGCGCGCTCAAGGCCGGTAACGGGGTGAACCTCGAAATCGACGTGCTGGCGCGGTATCTGCAGCGGATGCAGTCGCTTCGCGGGTAAGGGATTGAAGAGTAAAGGCAGGGGAGCATAGCCCCCCCTGCACCCCCGGTACCGTCCAGGTCACGCGGACCAACCGCGAAGCGCGCCCATGGCTGCGTCGGGAGACTTGTTGACTGCGCCGCAAGGCGCGCGGGACATATAGGCTGGGTACAACGAAGACGTTTCGAGGGTCTGGGGGATCATCCCCCAGAACTTATCCCTTGTTCTTCAAAGGCCCCGCCGCGAAACTCTCGCGCGTGATCTCGTAGATCACATGGACACCCACCACACCGCAGGTCTCGCGCTCGAATGAGCGGTCGGTCAGCCGCCCGCCGATATGCTCCATGGCCTTGCGTGAGATCAGATTTTCCGCGCCGACCTTGAAGATCACCCGCTCGAAATGCGCCAGCGCGTGCTCCAGCATCAGGCGCTTCATTTCGGCGTTGAGGCCGCTGCCCCAGTGGGCGCGGGCAAGGAAGGACCAGCCGATCTCGATTTCGCCCGCTTCGGGCACGCCATAGCGGCTGGAGCCGATCACGGCGCCGCTCTCTTTGTCAATGATGGCGAAAGCGCCGCCGCCATCCAGTGCGTCGGCGAAGAACTGGCGGAACACCGGTTCCTGCCAGCGATCGTGGGCGGGGTGAACCGCCCAGATCTCGCGGTCCGATCCGGCCGCGTAGAGCGCGTCCCAGTCGTCCGCGCGAAGGGGACGCAGGACCAGCCGGTCCCCTTCGAGGACCGGCTGTCTGTTCATGATCAGGCGGTCACGTCCGCAACGGCGGCGATGAACTTGTCGATGTTGCCCATCGTCAGGCCCGCCACGTTGATGCGGCCGGAACCGGCCATGTAGACGCCGTGCTTGGTGCGCATGGCAAGGACCTGGTCCTTGTTCAGCGGCACGATCGAGAACAGGCCGTTCTGGCCGCCCATCGGCGTCAGGTCGGCCGAACCGGCGGTGCCGGCCTCGGCCAGCTTGGCGCGGACTTCGCGCATGCGGTCGCGCATCTCGTCCAGCTCGGCGAGCCAGTCTGCGGTCAGCGTCTCGTCTTCGAGGACGAGGCGGACAGCGGCGCCGCCGTGGTCTGGCGGCTGCGACCAGTTGGCGCGGGCAAGGTTGTGGCCGTTCGACATGACCTTGGTAAGGTCGGCCGGATCGCCCACCATCGCGTAGAGCGCGCCCACGCGGTCACGGTAGAGGCCGAAGTTCTTGTCGCACGAATAGCAGATCAGCGCTTCCGGCACGGCAGCGAGCACGCGGCGCAGGCCGTAGGCGTCTTCTTCCATGCCCTTGCCCAGGCCCTGATAGGCGAGGTCGAGGATGGGGAGGATCTTCGAAGCGGCGATCAGGCCGGCAATCTCGTCCCACTGCTCGTTGCTGTAGTCGATGCCGGTGGGGTTGTGGCAGCAGCCGTGAAGCAGGATGGCGTCGCCCGCCTGGGCATTGGCGATGGCGCCGCGCAGCGCGTCCATGTCGGTGGTGCCCGAAGCGAGCGCGTGGTTGAATTCAACGACTTCAAGGCCGAGGTCGGCGCAGATCTGGGCGTGGTTGGGCCAGCTGGGAACGCCGACGATGATGCGGTTGTAGCCGGCGCGCTTCACCATGGCGAGCGCGAGGCGCAGCGAGCCGGTGCCGCCGGGGGTCTGCATGCCTTCGATGCGGCCGCCCATCGAAGGGTCGGCCTTGCCGAAGACGTAGGGCATCAGCGCTTCGACGAAGCCCATGTCGCCCTCGGGGCCGAGGTAGGCTTTCGAATCCTGCTCCGCGACGAGTTTGGCCTCCGCGGCCTTGATCGAGCGGAACACAGGCGTGTCGCCCTCACCGGTGCGGTAGACGCCGACACCAAGGTCGATCTTGTCCGCGCGCGGATCGTCGTTGTGGAGCTTGATCAGCGCAAGAAGCGCGTCGGCGGGCTGTTGCTGAAGGTTCGTAAGCATGGCGCGCGGGGCCTTAGACCGGGCAGGGAAAGCGCGCAATGGCAGATCGACAGGGAATTGCCGGGATGCCGGAATTTATCGCGCCGCACAGTCCCGGAAAGCCTGTACCGCGAAATTTTGTGCAACTTCCCGGAAAGGCGCGCAGCAGGGAAAATCGCATTCCCGACAGGCTCTTGAAACGGGTTCGCGTGCTCGTCCGGCCCCGGTGGATCGGGGGACCGGACGAGCAACGACGCAGGCTAGAACGGCATCCAGCTCTGCTTGTGCGTGAACTTCATGTAGCCGATGTTCGCGCCCAGACGCAGGCCCGCACCGGCCCGCACCGGGATCAGCACCACGTCGCCGCGACGCAGGTAGCTGACGGTGAAGCCGCCCACGAGATAGGCCTGCCCCTCGCCCGCGCCGAACCGGTGATAGAGGTCTTCGGTGTCGTTGAGGTTGTAGACCAGCACGAAGGCGTTGCCCGCATTTGCCCCGGCATCGAAGCCGATCGAAGGCCCGGTCCAGTAGACCGGCTGTTCGCCCTCGATCTTGTGGTAGAGCGTACCGGAGCCGTAGCGCAGGCCCACGGCGATGGCGCCGCCGCCTTCACGGCCGACGATATAGCCATTGGGCTCGCCCTGCTTCTTGAGCAGGTCCTCGATCACGCCGGCCAGGCCCTTGGCGCCCTTGCCGAACACGCCCTCGGCCGCGCCGATCAGATCGTCCTCGTGATAGGTGGTGCTCTGGGCCGGCGGCGCCTGCATGGGCGCGGGGCTGCCGTTCCAGGTCGAACCGTTGCTGGACGAATCGACCGGCGTGCCGTTGCCGGGATAGGCCGGCTGGGCCTGCGCGGTCTGGGCAGGGCTGGATACCGGCGGCTGATAGCTGGTTCCGGCATTGTTGCCGCTGCTGATGTCCGCGTCGATCGCCGCATCCGGATCGACGGTGGTCACTTGTGCCACGGCCGAGGTCATCGGCGCGACGAGCACGAGCAGGGGCACGAGCAGGGCCGCGGCCGCTCCGCCCAGCTTGCTCGACAAGCGAACCGGCGCCCCCCTGGCGGCGATTTGCATGGTGACTGGCATTTTCTGGCCCTCCAATGGCGATCCCGAAATCAAAAAGGCAGGCGCCCCCGCTGGGCGCACTACGGCATGTCACTAGAGAATCCAGTGCGCCTGACCCCGCAATGAACGGTCGACAGGGCGACTCCGTTTTGCGGCGGGCCGAACCCGCAGGAAACCTCGCATCTGCCCACAAGCGTTTCGAAAAAGCGAAAAACCTGCATTAGCCCCCCTTGCCGCCCCCGATACCCCTCGCTATAGGGCCCGCCTAGGCCGCATCCGGAGACGTGGGTGAGTGGCTGAAACCAGCGGTTTGCTAAACCGTCGTACCCTTAAGGGGGTACCGAGGGTTCGAATCCCTCCGTCTCCGCCATGCGGCAACGGTTTCAGCTTTTCCCATCAAGACAACGAACGACGAAAACACCCCCCACCGGGGTCCACCGTGCTGCGTCCGCATGGTTTCCGATGTTTTTCCCGTTCGTTTCCAAGACTCTCCACCGAGCAACACTTCGTTACATTCTTGCACGAGGCAAGACACGAAGCATGCCCAGATTCGGCTCCACGCAAAGTCTGGAGCTGAAATAATGAAGTCTACCCTGATTGCCGCCGCTGCCTTCGTCGTCGTCGCCATCCCCGGCGCCGCGATCGCCAACACCACGTCCGCCCACCTCAAGGGCCATACCGCGGTTGCCGCCCCCAAGGCCAAGACGCAGGCCCAGTCGCGCGGCGTCTGCCATCCCGAACCCTCGAAGGGCCGCGATTGCCGCCACCGCAACGTCCATGCCCAGGCCGCAACCGCGGCACCGGCCCTCGCCAGCGCCGAAGTCTCCGCACCGAAGGCTCAGTGATCGTCCCCGCCGGCCCGGTGCAACCCGGCACCGGGCCGGCGCATCGACGGACGAGAGACTGGCGGACGAGAAACTGGCGGGCGCCATCCGCTAACGGCCCGATCGGGATTGCCTGAAGGTTTTGCCCCAGGGTTTTATCCAAAGATTTTGCCAAGCCGCGCCCGAAATCATACATCTGTGCATGAAGAGACGATGAGCAACACCACAGCCCCCATCTATCGCCACCTCGACGACGGCCCCATGCCCACCCCGACGATCCTGTTGGTGGAGGACGACGGCCCCCTGCGCACCCTCACCGCGCGCGCCCTCAGGCAGAGCGGTTTCAACGTGCTCACCGCCGCGACCGGCGCCGAAATGTGGGTGACCCTGCGCGAAGGCCCCGTGAGCCTCGTCGTGCTCGACATCATGCTTCCCGGCACCAGCGGCTTCGACCTGTTCCGCCGCCTGCGCCGCGAATGCGACATCCCGGTGATCTTCATCAGCGCGCGCGGCAGCGAGGAAGACCGTGTGCTCGGCCTCGAACTGGGCGCGGACGACTATCTGGCCAAGCCCTTCAGCACCCGTGAACTGGCGGCCCGCGTCAGCGCCGTGCTGCGCCGGGGCGGCAATGGCGCGGCCACTGCCGAATTCACGGGGAACGATGCCGTCGCCGATGGCCGCACGCCCGAATCGATTCACTTCGAAGGCTGGAACCTGTCGATGGCGCGCCGCGAACTGCGCTCGCCGACCGGGGCCATGGTGGACCTCACCGGCGCCGAGTTCGACCTGCTCGCCACGTTCCTCGCCTATCCGCAGCGCGTGCTCGGCCGCGAGCGGCTGATCGAGCTTTCGCGCTCGCGCCTGGGCGACAGTTCGGACCGCAGCGTGGACGTGCTCGTCAGCCGCCTGCGCCGCAAGCTGCAGGCGGAAGGCGGCGAATCGCCGATCGTGACGGTTCGCGGCGTCGGCTACATGTTCAAGGCCGAGGTAACGCGCGCCTGATGACCTTGCGCCGGTTCCGTCTGTTCCGGCGCTTCGGCCTGCCTGAGCGGCTGATCGCAGTACTGCTGCTGGTCTTCGTCATCGATGTCGTCTGCAACACGGTGCTGTTCGAGCGTGCCAACACGTTCGAACTGCGCCGCGACGACGCCCAGCGCATCGCCGAGAATCTCGTGCTGGCGAGCCGCGCGATCGACCACAGCCTCCCTGGCGACCGCCAGAAGGTCACCGCCGCGCTGAGCTCGCCGCAGTTCTCGCTGCGCCTGACGGAAGGCAAGCGCTATCGCGGGTCGCTGGGCCTTGCCAACTTGCGCGCCCAGATCATCGAGATCGCCCCGGAACTCGCGCATAGCGACCTTGAACTGCACCTCGAATCGATCCCGCGGGACGGCAATATCGGCGGCTCGCTGCGCCTGCCGGACCACAGCGTCCTCGATTTCCGGACCCATGCCCGCTCCGCCTGGAAGCTGAGCGCCGGGCGGCTCGCCAGCCTGGTCCTGCCGACCCTGCTGCTCATCACCTTCGCCTGGATCCTGCTGCGCGCCGCGCTCAATCCGCTGCGTTCGCTGATCCGCGCCACCCGCCATCTCGGCGCCGGTCCGCCCCGGCCCGTCCCCGAACGCGGCCCCGATGAAATGCGCCAGCTCATCCGGGCGATGAACGAGATGCAGGAACGCATTCACCAGTCCCTGCTCGATCGCACGCATACCATGCTCGCCATCGGCCACGACCTGAAGACGCCGCTCGCCCGCATGAGGCTGCGGCTGGACGATGGCGAGGTAGATGCGGTGGTGCGCGACGGCATCAATCACGACATCGACGAGATGCGGATGCTGCTCGATTCGATCCAGGCCTATGTGGAAACGGGCGGCACCCAGATCCCGGCGGAGCGCATCGACCTGGCCATCATGGCCGAGACGCTGGTGGATACCGCCGCCGATCGCGGGGCCAATGCCTCCTACAGCGGCCCGACCAGCCTCGAGATCATGGCCCGCCCGGTCTCGATCCGCCGCGCCTTGTCCAACCTGATCGAGAACGCGCTGCACTACGGCGGCAATGTCCGCGTCAGCCTGCGGCGCGACGGCGACGGCGCCGAGATAACCGTCGACGACGACGGCCCCGGCATTCCCGAGGAGCGCATTCCCGACGCGCTCCAGCCCTTCGTCCGCCTCGACACCGCCCGCGCCCGCGACACGGCCGGCATGGGCCTGGGCCTGCCGATCGTGCGCAAGGCGGTGCGGCTGGAAGGCGGCACGCTGGACCTGCGCAACCGGCCCGAAGGCGGCCTGCGGGCAACGATCAGGCTGCCGCTCGGAACGCGCTGATCGCGATTGCCGCCGGTCCTGCTGTCCAGCCGGGCGGACAACACGCTGTTAATATTCGGCAATTCCCTGAAACACGACTGCCATCCCCGGAAACTCCCGCTTTACCGGGGGCTTTCCTGAATTGCCGTTCATCCACGCTGCGCTGCAGCAACATTTCCTGACAAACGCGCACGACCTGCGAAAACAGCGACACGTACCTTTCCCATCAAGCTCCGCGCCCGCGTCCCCCAAACCCCTCCGTGCGCGCGGGGCAACCGAATCAAGGAAAGGTTACGAGAGTGAATGAACTGATCGGACGCGTCTTCCACTTCGAGAAGACCATCTTCCCCGCCAGCAGCGAACTGTTCGGCAAGCTCACCCGCGAAGGTCAGGAGCCCAAGGCCCTGATGATCTCCTGCGCCGATTCGCGTATCGTGCCGGAGCAGATCATGCAGGCCCAGCCGGGCGACCTGTTCGTCTGCCGCAACGCCGGCAACATGGTGCCGCCTTACGCAACCCAGAACGGCGGCGTGACCTCGACCGTGGAATATGCCGTGGCCGCCCTCGGCGTGCGCGACATCATCGTCAGCGGCCACTCGGGCTGCGGCGCCATGAAGGCGCTTGCCGACCCGACCGGTCTGGAAACGATGCCGAACGTCGCCGCCTGGCTCAAGCACGGCGCCGCCGCCGAGCATATCGTCAGCACCTGCCATGGCGACCTCTCGGGCGAGGACCGCGTCCGCGCCATCACGCTCGAAAACATCATCGCCCAGATCAGCCACCTGCGCACCCACCCCGCGGTTGCCGCCGCCATCGCCCGCGGCGAAATGACGCTGCACGGCTGGTTCGTCGACATTCACGCCGGCCAGGTCCTCGGCCTCGACGGCGAAACCGGCCAGTTCGTGCCGCTGCGTGAGGAAGCGCCGCTTCCGGTCGCGCTTTCCGCCCGCGCCCGCATCGCCTCCGAATTCGCCGAGGCAGCGGAATGACGACCGCCGCCCCCACCTCTCCGGAGACAACCCGGAGTGGGCCTTTCGCCCACTTCGGCAGGGACTTCACGGCCTCGATCGTGGTGTTCCTCGTGGCAATGCCGCTCTGCATGGGCATTGCCATCGCGTCGGGCGTGCCCCCTGAAAAGGGGCTCGTCACCGGCATCATCGGCGGCCTCGTGGTCGGCCTGCTGGCAGGCTCGCCTCTCCAGGTGAGCGGCCCGGCGGCCGGCCTTGCCGTCATCGTCTTCGAATTCGTGCGCGAGCACGGCCTCGAAGCGCTCGGCCCCGTCCTCCTGCTGGCCGGCCTGATCCAGGTTCTCGCCGGTACGCTCCGCCTCGGCGGCCTGTTCCGCGCGATCAGCCCCGCCGTCGTCCACGGCATGCTTGCCGGCATCGGCGCGCTCATCGTGATCGGCCAGTTCCACATCCTCTTCGACGAGAAGCCGATGTCGAGCGGTCTCCAGAACATGGCGATGATGCCCGCGCGCATTCTCGGCCTCGATCCGGGCAACATGGCCTCCACCGAAATGGCCGTCATGCTCGGCGTCCTGACGATGGCGATCATGCTCGGCTGGGAAAAGGTCCGTCCGAAGTCCATGGGCCTCGTCCCCGGCGCCCTGCTCGGCGTGGTCGCGGCTACCGCCGTGGCCTGGACCATGGGCCTCGACGTTGCCCGCATCGCCGTTCCGGAATCGATCGGCGCCGCCTTCGCACTGCCCACCAGCACCGGCTGGTTCGCCCCGCTCGCCAACCCGGCGCTGATCGTGGCCGCACTCGCCATCGCCTTCATCGCCAGCGCCGAGACGCTGCTTTCGGCCGCCGCGGTCGATCGCATGCATGACGGCGTGCGCACCAAGTACGACAAGGAACTGCGTGCGCAGGGCATCGGCAACCTGCTTTGCGGCGTGTTCGGCGCCCTGCCGATGACCGGCGTGATCGTGCGCAGCTCGGCCAACGTGCAGGCCGGCGCCAAGACCCGCCTGTCGGCGATCCTGCACGGCGCATGGATTCTCGCCTTCATCGCCCTGCTGCCCTGGCTGCTGCGCGAAGTGCCGATGGCGGCACTGGGCGGCGTCCTCGTCGTCACCGGCTTCAGGCTGGTCAGCCTCAGCCACGTGCGCCACCTGTTCCACAACTACGGGGCCTTCCCGGCGCTGATCTGGGCAGTGACCTTCGCGCTCGTGGTCACCACCGACCTGCTGACCGGCG
Organism: Novosphingobium aeonii; assembly: GCF_052279045.1. Lineage (NCBI taxonomy): Bacteria > Pseudomonadati > Pseudomonadota > Alphaproteobacteria > Sphingomonadales > Sphingomonadaceae > Novosphingobium > Novosphingobium aeonii. The sequence goes on from NZ_CP176832.1 coordinate 3,319,414, forward strand.
TGCTCGTCGGCCTGGCGCTGACAGTGGTGGAACTGGCCCCGCACTTCAGGAACCTGAAGCTCAAGGTGGAGGAGCATGTCGAGGAACACGAAGCGGGCGAATCGACCCGCCTCGCCCTTGGCGGCGGCGCCACCTTCCTCGGCCTCACCCGCCTCAACAACGTGCTGGAAAAGCTGCCGCACGGCCGCCCGGTCCACCTGGACCTCGGCCAGCTCAAGGTCATGGATCACACCACGTCCGAGACGATCAGCGAATGGCTTAACCGGCGCCGCCAGAGCGGCCATGCGGACCGCGTGACCGGCCCCGAGCCGATCCTGCGCCCGCTTCCGATCGCGGCCTGACGATCACTTCGATCTCGTAAGGCGCGGGCACCTTCTCGTCCGCGCCCCTTTCCTCTGCCGGGCGATCTCCATGCGGGATCGCCCGGTTTCTTTTTGCCCGCATGCCTTTCGCCGGCCGCCTCCGGCCGGGGGCGCCCCATCGCCCCGGCGCCGCGTGGCGATCAGACACACTTTGTCACGGATGGGAAAACCAAAGGACAATTACGGCCCGTAACACCGTGCAAGTCTGCACGAAACGGGTTCGCCACGCATGTAGGGCCCGGCTGCAGGCCGCAGGATGGAACGCGACAACAGTCATCATGAGGGCGTTCCATATGAAAATCCGTCTTGCCGCAGGCCTGCTTGGCCTCGCCGCGTCCGGTATTGCTTTCTCCGCTCCTGCCATGGCCCAGGAAGAGGTCCCGAGCGAGATCACCGTATCCGGCACCGTCGGCCTCGTTTCCGACTATCGCTTCCGCGGGGTCTCGCAGACCGACAAGGAAATGGCCGTTCAGGGCGGCATCACCGTGTCCCACGCCAGCGGCGCCTACGTCGGCACCTGGGCCTCGAACCTCTCCGGCTGGGGCACCTTCGGCGGATCGAACATGGAACTCGACCTCGTGGCCGGCTACGCCACCGAGATCACCAGCGGCGTGAAGCTGGACGTCGGCCTCACCTGGTACATGTATCCGGGCGGCGCTTCGGACACCGACTTCGCCGAACCCTACGTGAAGCTCTCGGGCGCGATCGGCCCTGCCAACATGCTGGTCGGCGTCGCCTACGCGCCCAAGCAGCAGGCGCTTGGCAAGGTCTATGCCAGCGGTGACGACTATGCCGACGGCATCGGCCGCCCCGGCGCCAAGTCGGACAACTTCTACATGTGGGCCGACGGCAACACCGCCATCCCCAGCACCCCGCTGACGCTCAAGGCGCACCTCGGCTACTCGAAGGGCAACTCCGGCCTCGGCCCGAACGGCACCAGCGTCGCGCCGACCGGCGAATACCTCGACTGGATGCTCGGCGCCGACCTCGCGCTCGGCCCGGTCACGCTTGGCGTCGCCTATGTGGACACCGATATTTCCAAGTCGGAAAGCGCCTACCTCCAGCCGAACTTCTCTTCCACGAAGAACGGCTCGCAGATCGCCGGATCGACCGTCCTGTTCTCGGTCGGCGCCAGCTTCTGATCTGACCGGATGAAAGGCCCGGAAGGCCCACCAGCCTTCCGGGACCGGATTTCGCCTATCCAGAACGCCGCGGCTTCGCCTCCACCGCTCACGCGGGAGGCGCGGCCGCGGCGCTTTTGCGTTCGGGCGCTGGCGCGCTGAACGGTGGATGCCGGGCCATCCGAAATGGATGGAAACGCCCGCCGTAATGGACCCTGATCGCGTTGCCGAGGCCATGCCGGAACCATAAAACGAACGCCGGAAACGGGAGGCTCCCTCTCCTCGGTCTTGCTTGGAGCATCGCTTGCAACATCTCCCCGAATTCTCCAGGCCCCAAAAGACGTTTCTCGCCGGATGCCACGCGGCCGGCCCGCCCCCGGCGTGAGCGAACTTCCCCTGCACCTTACCGGCGGGCCGACGATCGTCCTCGGCGCCGGGATCGCCGGCCTTGCAGCGGCGGACAGCCTCGTGAGATCGGGTCACAAAGTCATCGTCATAGAACGCGGCAACGCCGCCGGGGGCACGCACCGCAGCCGCCAGATCGGCCCCTATACTTTCGATGTCGGCAGCATCTTCTACGAAGAAAACGCCAGGGTCTTCGATCTGGCGCCGGGAATCCGCGATCTCTGCCCCCAGGTCCTGAGCCTGCAACGGCGCGTCGCGCCTGACGGTTCGATCCTGCTCTACCCCATCGAACCGCGCGATCTGCTCAAGCAATCCCCCTTGCGGCTCGCCCGGTCGGTGCTGGATCTCCTCGGCTCGCGCATCGCCGTCAGCCGCGATGGAACCCTTGAAGCGATCTGCCGCAAGCGGCTGGGCGGCACATTCTTCGAAGATACCGGCCTGCGCTCCTACATCGGCCGCTTCCATCACGTCCCGCCCGAACAGATCGACGAGGAATTCTTTTTCCGGCGAATGGCCATCATCGAGCGTTTCACCCGCATGAACGCGCTGGCACGCAGCGCCGCCCGCGCAATCATGATCCGGCAGGGCAGCCAGCACCGCAAACGCTGGCCGATGCGCGTGCGCCCGCGCGAAGGATATCAGGCGATGTTCCGCCCGATCGTGGAACGCCTGACGGCGGCGGGGGTCGAATTCGCATTTGGCGAACAGCTTTCCGCCGTGGAGCGGGAAGGCAGCTTCTTCCGCGTCGGCACGCAGGGCTCGGGCCAGAGCGGCCATCACGGCCCGAACCATGGTGCTGGCCGGGATGGAGCCCCCCGCACCACCCGGCTCGCTTCGGCGGTGGTCAGCACGATCCCGGTGGATGCGCTCCACCAGGTACTGTTCTCGGCGCCTTCCGGCACCGTCTCGCTCGACATGACCACGCTTTACGTTTCCGCAGCGCACCTCCATCCGGATGCGGGGAATGTGCTGTTCAACTTCCATGCCGAAGGCGAATGGAAACGCGCCACGATCTATTCGCGCATCTATCCGGACCCCGCGTGCGGCCGGGAATTCTTCTCGGTGGAAACCACCCTGCCCCCCGGCGCCCGCCACAGCCCCGGCGCCGCCTTCGAAGATTTCCGCGATCATGCAACAAGGCTCGGCCTCGCCAGCGACCTTCGGCTGGAAGGCCATGAACTCGTGGAGGACAGCTATCCGCTCTACACGGTGGGCGCGCGCGCACGCCTTGATGCCGCGCTGGATCGCATCGCCGGGGTCGGGATCATCTCCGCCGGCCGGCAAGGACGCTTCGAATATCTGCCGACATCGTCCGGCGTGATCGCGCAAGTCATCCGCAATCTCGATTGCGGGGCCGCTCCGGCAGCCTCGCCCGAAATGGCCGCATGACCGGAATAACCGCACCGATGCCATCGACCAGCGCCCTGAACCACACCGCCGCACGCCCTTCCCCGCGGCCTCGCCCCCGCGTGCGGATCTTCAACGTGAAATACAGCCCAAACCTCGGGGACGGCCTGCTTTCGGAGTGCCTCGAACAGGCGCTGGTGGAATGCGGGGCCGATGAAAGCACATGCTCGATCGATCTCGCAGCGCGTTCGGCATACGGTCGCGGCACGGCGGGCCGGTCGGCGCTGATGCGGATGCTCCAGTCGTTGCCGCCCGCGCTCCGCCGGCTCGCGGTCCGCCTGCCGCTCGCTGTCCAGAGCCGCCGCCGCTGGCTGCCCCATTACCGCGCCGCATTGCGGGATGCCGATTGCGTGGTGATCGGAGGCGGAAACCTCATCGCCGATCTCGATCTCAATTTCCCGACCAAACTGGCCCTGGCAATCCATGAAGCGGCGGATCGCGGACTGCCGGTTTTCATCTATGGCTGTGGGGTCTCCTCAGGCTGGAGCAGGCAAGGGGCGGCGCTGCTGCAACAGGCGCTTGCCAGAGGCGCGGTCCGGCAGGTGTTCCTGCGCGACGAAAGATCGATATCGCTGTGGCACGACCTTTTCGGCGAACATGCAGGCCTCCCTGCCAGACTGGTGCGCGACCCTGGCCTCCTCGCCGGCGAACGCTACGGCCTCGGTGCTTCTCAACCCCGTCCAGGTGCCGTTCTGGTCGGGTTGAATGTGACTGCCCCCGTCGCCGTGCAATACCATGCGGAACATGCCCCGCAGGCCCGACAGCTCGAGGATTGGTACCTGAATCTCGCAGAAACCCTGGTTGCACGCGGGTTTCGGGTCGCCGTATTCACGAATGGCAGCCCGGAAGACCGCGCCTGCGCCGCCAGGCTTCGCAGCGCCTTCGAAACCATCGCCCTGCCAGGCCAGATCTCGTTTCCCGAAGCCGATACGCCGGGCGAACTGGCGCGGCTCATTTCCGGTCTCGGCGGACTTATCGCCTTCAGAATGCACGCAATTATCGCATCCTACGCGTGCAGGATTCCCTTCGTCGCGCTGGACTGGGACCCCAAGCTCGCCTCCTTTGTACATTCCATCGATCACGGCGAATGGCTTGTCGATCCAGCCTCCACCCCGGCCGAAACAGCCGCCTTCCTGCTGGCTCAAGCCATGGCGAACGGAATAGCCCCCAACACCCACGCCCGCGTAATCGCGCAGGCGCGTTATGGGGTAGAAAGCCTGCACACCGAAATCGCACGAGCCATTACGCCTTGAAATTTCAGAATAATCTTCAGTGAAACGGATACTCGCACTGATCGCCGCGCTTGCTGCCGCTCAGGCGCCCGCCGGAAACCCGCAGCGCCCCAGCCGCCTCGAAGCAGGACCAGAAGCGCAACCCGGCGCGCGGCTTGCTTCTGAAATCCGCGCCCCGCTCCCACCGATGCGGCTGGGCGCCGCCTCCAATTTCTCGCAGGGCAACCTCCCTCGCCTGTTCAATGCCGCCCTGGCTCTGCCGCTTGCGAACTGGCGCGACAGCATCCGCTGGGCAGACGTCGAGAAAACCAGAGGCCGCTACACCTTCGACCAGCCGATGTCCCTGTATCCGGCCAGCCTGGAGCAGCACCATGCCCGGATGACCCTGACGCTCAACTGGGGAAATCCGCTCTACGATGCCGGACAGACACCGCATTCGCCCGAAGCGCTCGCGGCATTCGGGAAGTTCGTTGCCGAAGTGGTGCGCCGGTATCCTGCGATCGACACGCTGGAAATCGGCAATGAGATCAACGGCAACAATTTCGTTTCCGGCCCGATGAAGGACGCGCCGCCCGCGCAGCGCCTCGCCTACCACCTGGCCATGGTACGAAGCGCAGCCAAGGCCGCGAGAGCGGTACGGCCGGATATCAAGGTCATTGGCGGCTCCACCCATTCGCTGCCCGGCGGCTTTCTCTGGCCCCTTCTCGATCAGGGCGGCGCCGGCCTGCTCGACGGTCTCGCGCTCCATCCTTACACCACGCCGATCGATCAACTTCCCGCTCAAGTCGCAGTCCTCCGCCGCCATCCTTCTCTGGCGCCAATACCGCTCTACATGACCGAATATGGCAGCCTGGACCCAGAGCATGCCGGTGACGATCTGGTCCGCGCTTACGCGACCCTTTCGTCTCTGGGCATCGCGGAGTTCGATTGGTACCCGCTCAACGATCGGGGCGACGGGTTCGTCCCCTTGCTGCGACGCGACGCAAGACTGACGGAGGCAGGCCGCGCCTTCCGTTTCGTGACGAAGCAACTCGGCGATCATCGGGGGGAGGATCGAAGCCCCGATCGCTTCACCTTCATTCACGCGTTCGGCGCCAGAACCTGGGTCCTCTGGGGCGCGGCAAGGCCGATCTCGATCGATTCCGCCTCCGTTTCCGCGTTCGACGCCGCGGGAACCCGGCTTAGTGGCGCCTCTCTGATGCTGGCCGAAGACCGGGTGCTCATCCTCACGGGCAAGGTTCCACTGAAGATCGACGAACACGTGAAACTCGGCTGCACGCCATTGATCGCGGACAGTTTCCTCGGCTTTACTTTCCCGGCACCCGATGGTGCCATCCCCAGCCAGACGGTCGGGCTTGTCCCGTTCTGGAAGACGGGCTCTCGCGAAGCGCCTTTCATGACGTTTCCCGGTCAACAGACGGCCGGCGTACCATGGACCCCCTATCTCGCGCCGCGCGGCGCGGCCGTACCTCGAGTGGCGGCTGACACGATTGTCCCGGCCACAGGAGCAAACGGAGATGCCGTTCTTCTCCGCTACACCGCGCGGTCTCGGATGGTGCTCAGGATAGAGGCCGAATTCGCGCTGACAGGCCGCAGTGAAAGCGGCCTGGCCGTATCCATGCGATCGGGCGGACAGTCCGTGTTTGCAACCCGGGGGGCGGCCCCGATCCGGATAGAGCGGACGATACCGCTTGCCCCCGGGCAGACGCTGGACTTTGTCGTCGCACCGGAGGGCGCTGGCCACACGGGTCCGGTCCGGTATCGCATACGCCTGTACGACACGGGGGCCTGCGCTCCTGTCGGCGCTATCAAATAATAGCGGAGCCAAGCTGCGTCCCTCACCCCGCCCATGGCAAGTCCACCCGGCAACCGAATCGACATTTCCGCTCCCTTGGGAAGGGAAAAAGCGTCGATCCCGGAAAAAACGATCACGCTTAGGGCGAAACCCCTATCGGCCATGGCATCCGGGCAACCACCTGGTTTTTGCCTGCGAAACCGGAACCACAACGGGCCTGCAAAGCCGGCCATTTCGGCGCATGGTTAACGCCACCTCTACAAGGGCACGCACAAACGTTTGTGACTGCAAGGCAAAAGCGGCTGCAACTGCCAAACGATTGTGAATTGTACGCAATCACCCTTACCAACCAAGTATTACTTGAATCACAATCGAAACATCCAGCCGTGAATTTGCGTTTACCGTGCACAGAAGGCCCCGATTAGCCACTACAGCCATATTGAATATCTCGCAGAAACGAAACCAACAGCTCTACCGAAACAACAATCGACCCGGATAGAGCCAAAAATGCGAGTATTATCACATGGCAAAGAAGAATATCATCGCATCGACTGCGGCAACAACCACTTATTACGGCGACGCTCTTGAAAAGCAGCAGTGGTATCTGGACGGATCGACCCGCTCAAAGCTGAGCATCGACGCTTATTCCGTATGGCAGGACTACACCGGCAAAGGCGTGCGCATCGGCGTTATCGACTCCCAGATCGACTTTCGTCATGCCGATCTCAAGAAGGCCTATGACACCACGCTCGACTACAACTTCGCAACGGCGACTGACGCCGTAACGATCAGCGCCACCGCCCTGCCCCAATCCCACGGCACTTCCGTTGCCGGGGTGATCGCCGCCGAAGCCGGCAATGCCATCGGAACCGTAGGCATCGCCTCCGGCGCCACGCTCGTCGGCCTCGGCGTCGACTATTCCTCCAGCAATGCCGCAGGGCAGATCGTGTCTGCCCTGCAGAAGTCGGCCAGCCTGGACGTTGCCAACAACAGCTGGAGCTTCGTCGAAAACTTCGCCGACAATTTCAATGCCAACCCGGAATACAAGGCAGCGCTCGTTTCCGCCGTTTCAACCGGACGCGGCGGACTGGGCACTTCGCTGGTGTTCGCGGCCGGTAACGCTGGAACCTCCGGCACCTCGAACTACCATAACTTCCAGAACTCGCCCTACACGATCGCGGTCGGCTCGGTCGACGCCGACGGCAATCCTTCCGCCTTCACCAGCATCGGCGCGAACGTGCTGATCTCGGCCGCCGGCCGCGACGTGCTCACCACCACGCTGAGCGACCGTTATGAAAGCGTTTCGGGAACATCATTCGCCGCTCCGGCCGTGTCGGCAACGATCGGCCTGATGCTCCAGGCCAACCCCGACCTCGGCTACCGCGACGTTCAGGAAATCCTCGCCTATTCCGCCCACCGCACGGGCCTGACCGACGGCGCAAGCTTCGGCGACGGCTGGCGGACGAATGGCGCCGATAACGCCAATGGCGGCGGGCTCCATTACAGCGACGCATTCGGCTACGGCTTCCTCAACGTCCACGATGCCGTGCGACTGGCCGAAACCTGGGACGAACAGCAGACTTTCGCGAACATGGCCACAGCCACCAAGACCGTCACGACAGCGCAGACCCTGGTTGCCGGATCGAACGATCACCTTTCGCTCGACATCCCCGTGACCGATGCGATCGATCTCGAACATGTCCAGATTTCCATCGACCTCAACTGGCTCAACACAGGCGATCTCGACGTCTACCTGACATCGCCGGAAGGTACCCGGGTCCGCCTGGTCTACGACCTTCCAACCGAGAGCCGCGTCGGCAGCATCCGCAACTTCACTTTCAGTTCGGTCGCCTCGATGGGCGAACAATCCGCCGGTACCTGGAAGCTCGACATCTACAACCGCGATCCCGCCGCTGCCGACAAGGCCGGTGTGCCGATGACGGGCAAGTTCAAGGGCGCTACGCTGACCCTGCTTGGCGAAGCGGACACCTCGAAGAACGACACGTACATCTACACCGACGAATTCGGCACGCTCTACGCCGGCGCCGATCTCGCCAAGCGCAGCGTGCTCAAGGATGCGAACGGCGGAACCGACACGATCAACACGGCGGCCGTCACCAGCAACACCACGATCGATCTTACCGCCACAAAGGTAAGCACGATCGCCGGCGTCACCCTGAACCTGGCGGCCAATACCATCGAAAACGTCTACTCGGGTGATGGCAACGACACGCTGATCGGCAGCAACGTCGCCAACATGCTGAGCGCCGGGCGCGGAAACGACACGATCTACTTCAGCTTCGGCAATGACAGGATCGACGGCGGGCAAGGCCAGGACGCGCTGGTCATGAACTGCGCCTTCTCGAAGATTTCCGGCTCGGTCTCGGCCACCGGCGACGTGCTCATCTCCGCGAAGTATGGCGAGGTCTCGACCATCAGCAACGTCGAAACCTTCACCTTCTCGGACGGCACCTATAGCTACGCCCAGCTGGTGAAGCTGCTCGCCGCAGGCACTTCGGCAGTGGTCGACCAGCCGGTCACGCAGGCCCCGGTGGAAACGCCGACAGTCCCCGGCAACACCTCGGGCGAGGCCGGCACCGGCGACGGAACCGTGCATGCTCCGGTCACCGAGACGCCCGGTTCGGGCTCCACGGATCATGCGGCCACCAGCCCTTATGGCGATGAAGGCCGCACTTATGCAGCCACCCTGACCGGCACCGGCGCGGATGACCGCATCGTGGGAACCACGGCAGGCGAGCGGATCGACGGCCTCGACGGGATCGACAAGCTGCGCGGCATGGCCGGCGACGACGGCATCCACGGCGGCAACGGCGACGACACGCTCTATGGCGATGACGGGAACGATCATCTTTATGGCGATGCCGGCATCGACACGATCATGGGCGGCACCGGCAATGACTGGATCTTCGGCGGAACCGGCGCGGACCGGCTCTATGGCGAGGCCGGCGCCGATACCTTCGTGTTCGACGCTTCCGACGTGGCAGGCATGGACACCATCTACGATTTCAGCGCGGCCGATGGTGACAAGATCCTGATCACCGGCATCGCGAACGGCAGCACTGCCACGTTCGACATCGTCACCAGCGGTTCGGGCACCTATCTCCAGATGCATGACGAAAGTGGCGACCACCTGCTCGCCCGAATCAAGGGCGTCGGAATGGAAGGCCTCCATGTGGCCGACACCGATGCCGGACTGCTCTGGGCGTGAGGCCGCCCGTTCATTGACAGGGCCGCTGACGCCCGCACATCGCCCCAAGCGACTGTATCAAAAGGGCTCCGAGGAATCGGGGCCCTTTCCTTGTGCGCCCTCGCGACGCCCGCCATCGTTAATCCGCCAGAAGTGCAAGCCCCCCTCCCCGCCATCGAATTCTGCGTCCATAATGGACATTCCGGAAGCGGAGACTTCACATGCGGGCGCTGAACAACAAAGAAATTCCGCGCAATATCGCCATAGACTCTAGTAATAACACGTAAAACACCATCCATAATGGCGTATATTAAAATGAATGAATGGAAGATCCACATCAAAACGGTTGCACGACATTAACCCTAAGCCTTATGAACAAGCCACGATTGAGAGGGCACTGAAGCGCACTGCGCCGAACCTGCAAATCGAAAGGGGGAGGGGGCAACCGGTACACTTCACCAAACTCTCTTGAGTGGACGTGATTTGCTGCACAAATAATCGGGAAGCCGGCACAATCGTCGTCGAATGATTTCGAGTTCAAATCGCAACGATTATTGCAAGGAGCATTCCCGTGGCAGATATCAACGGATCATCCATTGGTGACAATATTTCCGGCAGTGCGCTGGGAGACCGTATTCTTTCCGGCCAAGGCAACGACACCGTGCATGGTGCCGGCGGTGATGACTACATCATCGGCGGAGCCAACAGCGACAACCTCTACGGAGACGAAGGGAACGACACCATTTACGGTGGCGGTTCTGCAGACAAGCTCCGCGGCGGCGAAGGCAATGACTATCTGAACGGAGGCGGCGGGGCCGACCGCATCTACGGCGGCTCGGGTGACGACATCATCTTCGGCGGCGCCGGCGACGATGTCCTCTATGGCGACAACCCCAACGACCCGACGGAAACCGGTGCCGACATCTTCGAGTTCGACAAGGATGACGGCTCGGACAAGGTGTTCGACTTCGAACTGGGGCTGGACAAGGTTCGTCTGCTCGAAGGCAACACCTATTCGCTCAGCTATCTCGGCGACAACACCATTCTGACTTACGGCACCACCACCGTTCGTTTCTACGACGCCCACCTGACCAGCGCCGACATTATCTTCGCCTGAGCCCTGAACGCACAAAAAGCGGACCGGAATGCCTTCGCATCCCGGTCCGCTTTTTTACGGGCCTCACGCAATTCCGGTTGCGGCGTTTGACTTTCCGGGAGAGCGCCCCCGCCTGGCAGAGGCATTCGGCCGCCTCAGAAAATCGCACCCAGAAGAAGTGCCCAACCCATGACGGAGACCGCCATGGCCACCGCAATCCCCATCATCGGATTCCTGTCGTCGGACTCGGCTGCAAACACGCGGCCAAGCAGAAGCGAGGGGCGATGAGGATGCGCGATCTCCGGCAGCGGTTCTCTCCGGGATGCCCCCCAGGGCTTTCGCCTGCTCGGCCCCGGCATGAATTCACCGGAGCAAGGGCCAAAGCCCTCCCTATGGCCAACCAGCGGCTCACCGCCAGTTTCCTGCATGTCAGGCAAGGATGATATCGGTCGCATCGATCATCGGCTTTCCACGGAGGGTGACAAGGGCAACGGCCGCGGCAGACCCGCTACCATCGGCATCATAGTAGAGCGTCCCGGCAGAGGCATCGTAGAACAGATGCGTATCGGCCGAAGCAGCCTTGCGGCCATAGTCGAGGGTCGCGGGCGAACCCGGGCGAAGCGGGGCCAGCGCAGCGAAGATGTCCTTGTCGATCTCGATGTGATCGACACCGCTCTGGAAATCGAGGATGGTATCGGCATTCGCACCTGTTTCGAGATAATCGAATACGAAGGTGTCCGCGCCGGCCCCACCTGTCAGCTTGTCCGCGCCTTTGCCGCCATTCAGGACGTTGTTCCCGTCGTTGCCGTAGAGAATGTTCGCCAGAGCATTGCCCATACCATGGAGGTTGGCCGTGCCGGTCAGGTAGAGCCGCTCGATACTGTCGCCAAGCGTGAAATCGACCTGCGACCTGACGGTATCGACGCCGCCCTGCGCACCGCTTTCGATCACCCTGTCTCCACGGTCGTCGACGAAATAGGTATCGTCGCCGTCGCCACCTTCCATGCGGTCGGCCCCGATCCCGCCGTCGATCCTGTCATTGCCCTTTCCGCCGATCAGGACGTCATCTCCGGCAAGTCCGTCCAGACGATCGTCACCCGCGCCGCCGTCGATACGATTGCCCTTCCCGTCCCCGACAAGGATATCGGCATGGGCCGATCCCTTCACGTCCGACCCGCTGATGGCTGCGCGCTTGCCATCCACGATCGCCGCCCCCTTCGTCAGGTTGACCTGCAATCCGGCCCCCGCGCCCGAGTAATCCAGGGTTGCAGCCTGGACCGTGGCAGCAACAGCCTTCTCGGAGTAGATCTGGATATGGCGCGTGGTAACATCGCCGCTTGAGCTGGCGCCCGATTGCACGATGAAATCGACCTGATCCCCTGCCGCGAGCGATACGTGAGCCAGGCTGAAATCGTATGCATTGCCCTTCGCGGGGTCATAGATCTCCTTTTGGAGAATCTCCTTCCCGTTCACGGTGACCTTCAGCAAAATCCCGTCGAGGCTCTGATCGGCAACATCATATGTGCCCTTGATCGTGAACAGACCGCCAGTTTGGGCGGTGTACCGCTCGATAATGCCGTAACGGGCCGCCGCGCTCTTGCCTCCGCCGAAATCAACGGGTGTCAGCGTTGTCGCATTGATCTCCAGCGGGCGGAGCCATTGCGAACCCAGATACGGAGTCCACAGTTCCCCCCCTTTCAATCCGCCCCCCATCGTTTGCAACGCGGCGACCTGGCCGGTGCCGGACAGGGAAAAGTACGACCATGGCCCCTCGAACCCGGCACCTGCCGCATCCTGATTGGTCACGTCAAACTGGTCATAGCTGTCCGCAACGAGATTTCCCGCGTGGAACTGGACCGACGCTCCCGTCATCACCCCCTCGGACTTCAGGATGATCGGAGTATCCGCAGAAATCCTGCCGTCGAAGTTCGCGATCCGATTGCCGTCGAGATCATAGGCGGACACGCCCTTCGCCAGGCTGACGGAACCCGTCTGCCCCCAAAGCACCGCCGCATGATCGCCGAAAGTGTACAGGTAAGTGAAATCATCGGTCGCGACCCGTCGGATCACGTCGGCATCAGCCAGCAGGCTGTCGAATACCCGAAAAGCCTCTCCCGCCGGCGTCGCGCTGGCGCCCTGGGTATTCCAGAGCTCCATGTTCGGGAAGTAGGACTGGCGCGCCAGTGCATACCAACTCGCGCTCTCGATACCGGCATCCCCCATGACGCTGAGCATTTTCGCAAGATAGGCCGGCGCATCGTCGAGCGAGGCGAAATTCGCACCGAACTCGGTAACCTTGATCGCCATGTCCTTGCCGATCACGCCGCGCAGCACCTCGATCTGGTCGGCAAACTGCTCGGGCGGCGTGGTATAGGGATGGATGGAAACCGCATCGAGGAGGCCCAGTGTTCCGAGTGCCTTGAGGTCCGCGAAGTAGTCCACCGGGATGGAGTGCGTGGCGCCTCCTACAAGTTCCACGTCCAGTCCCGCCCTGTTCAGCGCACTGTCCACCGCGGCAACCAGCTTGGCATAATAATCATCGCGGTTGGCCGCCGACGATGTCGCCACAGGGCCGGTCACGAAAGAATTGGAGTTGTATTCGTTGCCGATCTCGACGGCGCTCACATTGGGATAGCGCTGCAATGTCGCCACGACGAAATTGGCGAAAGCCTCGCGCCCCGCATCGCTGTAAACCGTGTATCCGCGGTCGTAGAGCGCATTGGCATTCGCAAACGTCAGCGTAACTGCAAGGCCCTTCTGCAGCGCCTGATCGAGCCAGGCAGCCTGCGGAACCGAAAAGTCATACTTGCCCGCAGCTTTCTCGATCGCCCCCCATGGCACGCTGTCGCGGATGCCATCCACGCCAAGGTTTGCAGCGGCATCAAGAAGCGATGTGTTCCACCCCTGGCTGAAGTGGGTCTGGGCATCTAACCGGATAGTCATAACGTTCCCCGAAGAAGAATTTCCCCGGAAGTAACGGATCATATCACTACGACAGACTTACAGCGATGGTTACCATCACAGACACAACCAATAATGCAATTGCACAGATAGATTATGTGTAAACACCTATCCATCACCATGCAAAACCCGCCTCAATCAAACGGTGCGCCAGTATTTTCTCTCCTTCAAGTCGAACTCATCCGTATCCGATACAACTCCCCAGGCATTCGCGATGCAACCGGTATGCCGTCGAAATTCACGCGGCCCCTCCATAACCCCCGTCCCAGCCATCAGCCGCGACTACAGCAAATGCCAGGTATGGAAGAGATGAGCCGCGCCCACACTGGTCAGCGATCAAAACTGACACCGGAACGGAGATGACCCGACTGCGCCTGCAGACCACTCCGGGCTAGTCTCCAGCCACGTCCAGATCGCCAACCCACGGAGGTCAGCCTGATACCCTCTAACCTCCGCACCGCATCCCGGCAGCACGGGAAGAACCGGCAATGAATGCGATTCCCATCGCCTTGTTCTGGCTGCTCGTCATCTGGGCAGCCGCAAGCCGGCGGCCGGTTGCGCTCTATCTTTTCTTCGCAACCATGCCGTTCGGCGCTTTCGCGGTGATCCCCACCCAACTCACCGGAGGGCTGACGTTCATCGCCACGCCCATCGCTGCGATAGTGGTCATCGCAAAAGCCTTCCTCAACAGGCAAGGCCCATCGGCCCTGCTGTCGATGGCGATCATGCCGAACCGGCTTCTGTTCCTGTTCGCCTTCTGGACGATCGCCACGGTCACGACCTTTTTCATGCCCCGCCTGCTTGCCGGCGACCTGCTCGTCGTTCCTGTACGCGGCGTACTCCGCACCACGGCACCCTTGGCCCCATCGACGCAGAATCTCTCCCAATGGGTCTACATGACGATATCGGTGTTCACGGTCTTCGCGCTTGCCAGGCACCTGCGATCGCCGGACATGCGGCAGCATGCCCTTCAGGCGCTCTGCCTCGGCGCAGCCATGCTGATCGTCACCGGCCTGCTTGACTATGCGAGCCAGTTCCTGCCGCTGGCTCCCTTGCTGCAGCCGTTCAGGACTGCATCCTATGCACTGGCCACGGAAGTGGAGGTCATGGGCTCCAAACGCGTCGTCGGCCTGATGCCGGAAGCTTCCGCGTTCGGCACTTATTGCCTCGGCTTCCTGTGCAGCCTTTACTTCTACAGGCGCGCAATCACCAACATTGCGCTGCGAACCAGGGTTTGTCCGCCCATTCTGATCGCGTTGCTCCTGCTCTGCTGGCAGTCGAAATCCTCTGCTGCTTACGTGGGCATGGGCCTCTTCGTGGCGATGGCATGTGCCGAATGGCTGCTCAGGGCGAACAAGCCGCAGCACACGGGGCTGATCTACCGGCAAGGCCTTCTCGGCGAACTATCCGTGCCGATCGCCATCCTGACCGGCGTGACCATGACCCTGCTTCTCAAGCCGGACCTGCTTGATCCGATCTATGCCATGATCGACCGTATGGTCCTGCAGAAAGGCTCATCGCACTCCTACGAGGAACGCGGAATGTGGCGTTCGATTGCGCTCGCCAGCGTTTTCGAAAGCCATGGCTTCGGCATTGGTCTGGGAAGCACACGGGCGTCGAGCAGCATCGTCGCCATATTCAGCGCCACGGGTATCCTCGGAGGCGTCTTTTTCTGCGCATTCATCGCTCAAAGCTGCCTTCGCTCGGCGAGCAGCCCGGAACTGCGGATTCTCGCTTCGGGTTTCCGCTTTGCCTACATACCGATGTTCACCGTGTCGCTGATGATCGCGGATGCCAATTTCGACTTTGTCGCGGCTTTCGGCTTCGGCCTTGCGACAGCGCTTTCCTTCCAGCCGGACCGCCCGGTGAGAGCCGCATCTTCCCCCTATTTCATCCGCGAGCCCATGACGGCAGCCAACGATGTCGTCCGAACTTCGGCGCAAGCCGGTTCCCGAAATGCACGCCCAGGGATTACTGCCGATGCAGTCCGCGAATTCCACACATGATCGCTACGGGTTTCTGGATGAAATGCGCGGCATCGCCGCGATGGCGGTCCTGATCTTTCACATCGGAACCCGAACGGGCGCCCCGCCGCTGGCCGCGAACGGGTATCTCGCTGTCGATTTCTTCTTCATGCTGAGTGGCTTTGTCATCGCGGAAGCCTACCGCGCGCGACTTCTGAACGGCATGACATTCGGGGATTTTGCGACGAAACGCATCATCAGAGTGGCGCCAATCATCGTGTTGGGCGTCTTGATGGGTGCAGCCTACCTCCTTGCTCGCTGGATCGCCGTACCCGCGAGGTCTGACAGCCTGCAAGATATCCTCGCCAGCGCTGCGCTCAACCTCCTGCTGCTGCCCAAATGGTGGCAAGCATCGGCAACCGGTTGGGAACTCTTCCCGGCGGACGGCCCCCTCTGGTCACTGTTCTTCGAAATCCTTGTGAACTTCGCATGGGCCGGGTTTCTGGTCGCCAGGAGACGCGGGACGCTCCTGGTTCTCGCCGCGATCAGCCTGATCGCTCTGACCCGTCTTGCCGGAATTCACGGAACAATGGACATGGGCTGGAACCTGCCGACATTTACCGGCGGCCTCGCACGCGTATCCTTCGGTTTCCTGATCGGCCTGCTGATACACGCATTCCGCCAAGCCCTGCCGAAAGCCGGAGCCTGGGCTTCGTACGTCGCAGCCCTGCTTCTGATCCTGTCGCTTTGCCTACCGATAAATGACGTCAGATGGACGCTATTCGTCACCGCTGTCATCCTGCCATGCACGCTCGTTCTTGCGGTTATCGCAGGCCATCGCACAGTGATCCCCGGCGGCCGCTTTCTGGGGGTCGTTTCCTATCCGGTCTACGGCCTTCATGTGCCGATCCTCGCGCTCTATTCCGGCGCTTTCGAGAGGTTCACAGGCCTGGAGCGTACCGGATGGGAAGCCTATCTTCTGATCCCCGTCATCGTCGGCTTCGCCTGGCTGATCACGACCAGATATGAAGGGGCCGCAAGGAATATTCTTCAGGAACACATTGCCCGCAGGACGCGCGCCCAACCCGTGACCGGAGCATAATCACATGCCGGCGAAAATATTCATAGCCACAAGAACAGTATTCAAGCTTGGATTCTCGTCGCCGCGTGAGTTCCCAGGGAGTTCTCGCGCAGCCAGGTCATGACCGCAAACAGGCCGTATCCGAGAGGTAGAATGGGCAGGAAGTACAGGAACTCCATCATTTTCCCATCTACATCATTGACAAGTGAAGGCGCCGACCCGCTTGCACTGGCAATATCGATGAGGGCGGCGTTGATGCTCGGCATATCCCATGCCACGACGACCGCAAAGGCGATGGCCGCAGGGCCACGGAATCCCGGATGCCGGATCAGGAGTTGAATGGCTGCGGATGCCAGGAAAACGCTGCCTGCAAACCAGAAACCGGAAACGAAGAAACCAAACAAGACCCAACTCCTGCGACCGCTGCTACAAACCTTTGCCGATCCCGGCTCAGCGTGAACTTCTTATAGGATCGCAGTCTCGGTTTTCGGTCTCGCCGGACACAGAATTAAGATCGGACACACGCATTGAAGAGCACCTAACGGCCACTGAGACCGACAGAGCGTGACAGAAGCAGCGGCCAGACCCACGCAGGAATGCCCCCTCGCCATCGAGATGTTCACGCCGAAAAGACGGCGTAAAACTCACTCTGCAACAAGCTGGGAATCGCCTCGCCGCCCCTTGCCAGCGAGCAGCGGTTCCGCGTGACCGGAAGGGCCGGATTGCCCGTGCACCTTCCGGGCATTTGCCACCCGTTCAGATGACGACCTTCAGGGGCGAGCGCGCAGACGTTCCCAACGGGCGTCGAGTTTCGATTGAGCGGCGCCGCTCCTTACATGGGAAATCAGCGATACGCCGCGAAGGGCAACGCTGTGGCCGGACAGGAAGCGACCGGAAACGCTGTAACCGATATCGTATAGCGCGACATCTTCGTACGGTTCGCCATCGACCAGGAACCGTGTCCTGATCGCAACCGGCAGCCGCTCGTCGCCGCGGCTGTTATCGGGGAGCTTGGCCTCGTTCCGTGCCTTTTCCAGTTCCCGCTCGAACCACCTGGCCTCGATCCGCGGTTCTCCGGTGGTTTCGGCAGGCGCCACACCCAAGGCTGTCGGGAACAGGATGGTCTGGCTCTGTACGGACTGTTCGGGCGAAGCAGGTTTCAGGGTGAGCACCTGTTCGCCGGAACTTGTCGCCACCAGCACCAGTGTTGCGGCGCGGGTGGAAGCGCGCTGCGCATCGGCCTGCTTCACGGCCTCGCCGTCGCTGCGCGCGGTCCAGTTATTCCAGAGTGTCAGCCCGGAAATGACGACTGCGACCACGGCCAGCACTTCGCCCAGCGTGATCCATCGCCGGCGGATGGCGGCGGCCTCGGCCGCGCGCACTTCGGCTTTTGCCTCTGCCCTGGATGGAGATGGAGTTTCGGGGCGGGGAAGATCGTCGCTCACGCGTCCGTTCCATCATCTTCGGCGGCGGCGGTCAAGCGCTCCCGCCTTTATCGACCTCCGGACAGCAGCGTTGGCGCGTCTATCGTGAACTTGAAGCCGAAGATCAGCGCATCCTTGATGTCGCGCGTGCGGAACGGGGCGCCGGTCTGGTCGGGGTGGAGAATGTACTGCACATTGGGCGAGATGCGGATCGCCGGGCCGAGCTGCGCGCCGTAGGCCAGTTCCATCATGTACTGGTGGCGGCTGACGGCGGCATCCCCGCCCGCCGAAACCCGCGCCGCGCGCATGCGCTCCATCGCGAGGTTACTGAAGCGCTGGTCGCTGATCATGAAGCCGATCGTATCGGCATCGCGTCCGGCAAGAGTGCCGGTCTGCACCACGCCGAAGTCGAGGAAGCGGCTTTCCTCCACCCGGCCGGACAAGTTGGTCATCGCCACGCCGAACACGCTGAGGCCGCGCTCCGAACGGGGATCGGGCCGGGTCAGGCGCTGGTCGAAGCGGAAATAGAGGCCCGAGCGGCCCTTGCGGGTCTGCGGATCACGCCCGGTGAGGATGGCGATGCCGCCCTGATCGTCGCGCAGCGGATCGGCATAGTCGCCCCGGTCGAACCAGCCGCCGACGATATAGTGGCCGGGCAGGCGCACGCCCTTGCCTTCGTTCGAATAGCCCAGTTCCCACGGCACGATCACGCCGGTTGCATTCTTCGTGCTGAAGTTGAAGCCGTGGTCGCTGGCGCGCTTGCGGTCCGGGTTGACCTCGTAAGCGCCGACGTGGACGGTCACATGCGGCAGCACTTCGGCCTTGGCGCGGATCATCCAGCTGGATGCCGGGAAGTAGGTGAAGTTGCTGTTCTTGAAGACGAACGTCGGGTTGCCGCAGCCCGAATTGCCCTGAAAATTGCAGTAGATCGGCGAATTCAGGAAATGGATGTTGGCCTGGCTGCGCCCCGCCTCGATCATCAGGCGATCGTTGAATAGCTTCTGCTCCCAGGTCAGGATCGCGAGGTGGGTGTTCTGGGTGCCCCAGATTTCCTGAACCGAGGTGTTGTTGCCCAGCGCCAGCGCCGAGAGGCTTTCCCCGTGGCGATTGGTGATCGCGGCATGGATCGTGCCGCCGCCGATGCCGGCGATGCGGTCCATGTCGAGGTCCGCGCCGACATAGATCTGCCCGGCATAAGCGGCATCGCGGCGCAGGCCGCCGGTGACGTTCGTTGCCGCCTCGCCCGTGTAGCTGAGCGCGAGGGTAATGCCGTCGTCGGCCAGCGGCTGCCAGGGCTTCGGGACATCGGCCTGCCTGTCGGCGACCGGGGCCTCGTCGGAAGCGACCTCCTGCGCCATGGCGGCGGATGCCGTCAAACAGGGCAAGGAAAGGGCGGCGGCACCTGCACAGCAGGCGCCCTTGAGCAGTGCGAACCGCATCGAAACATATCCTCTCTAGGATCGGCCCGGTCTTCCGCCGGCCCGGAATCAATTCAGGCGGCGGCGATTTCCGCCGGGGCCATGCGCGGCTTGAGCAGGCCAACGAGGACCCCGCTCACCAGCACGCCCGCCAGAATGGCCAGCCCGTAGACCGCCAGATGCGTGACCGCGCCGGGGATCGGCAGGACGAACACGCCGCCATGCGGCACCTTGAGCTCGGCGCCCGCCGCCATCGAAATGGCCCCGGCAATCGCCGATCCCGCCATCAGCGCCGGGATCACCCGGAACGGATCGCGCGCGGCAAAGGGGATCGCGCCCTCGGTGATGAAGGCAAGGCCCAGCACGGCGGCGGCGCCTCCTGCCTCGCGCTCTTCCACCGAGAACCGGTCGCGGAACAGGCGGGTGGCAAGGCCCACGGCAAGCGGCGGCACCATGCCCGCCGCCATCGTCGCGGCCATCGGCGTATAGACCTGGCTGGAAATCAGCCCGACCGAGAAGGCATAGCCCGCCTTGTTGACCGGCCCGCCCATGTCGAAGGCCGACATCGCGCCCAGGATCACGCCCAGCAGGATCGCGCTCGATCCCTGCATCGAGCGCAGCCACTCAGTCAGGAACGCCAGCGCGGCGGCGACCGGGGTGCCGACCGCATAGATCATCAGCAGCCCGGTCAGCAGCGTGCCCAGCAGCGGCAGGATCAGCACCGGCTTCAGGCCCGCAAGGTTCTTGGGCAGCTTGATAAGCCGGTTGAGCCATTCGACGCCGTAACCGGCGATGAAGCCCGCCACGATGCCGCCCAGGAAACCCGCGCCCAGATTGGCGGCCAGCATCCCGCCGATCATCCCCGGCGCGATGCCGGGCCGATCCGCCACCGAATAGGCGATATAGCCCGCCAGCGCCGGCACGATCAGCGCGAAACCGCCCTGCGCGCCGATGCGGAACAGGGCACCCGCAAGTGTTCCCTCGGCGCCTGCGCTGTTGGCATCGATACCGCCCAGCGCAAAAGCCATGGCGATCAGCAGGCCGCCCGCGACCACGAAGGGCAGCATGAAGGAAACGCCGGTCATCAGGTGCTTGTAGGGACCGGCACGTTCGGCAGCGCCGCCGGAAGTCTCGGCAGAGGCCGCGCCGCCCTGCACTTTCGCCTCGGTGAGAGCACGCTCGATCAGGGCCTTGCCGCCGGAGATGGCGGGCTTGGTACTCGATGCGAAGACCCGCTTTCCGCCGAAGCGCGCACGGTCGACCTCGCGGTCGGCGGCGATGATGACCACGTCGGCCGCCGCGATCTCTTCCGCCGTCAGCGGCGAACCGGCGCCGACCGAGCCCTGCGTTTCCACGCGGATCGGATAGCCCAGCTGCTTGGCGCCTTCCTCAAGGCCTTCGGCGGCCATGAAGGTATGGGCGATGCCGGTGGGGCATGAGGTGATCGCCACTACGCGCGGCAAATCGGCGGAAACCTGCGGCTCCTGCGCCAGGGCAGCTTCGGGATCGGCCAGCACCGCCTCCAGCGTGACACGGCGAAGCGGCGTGAGCGGGAGTGCGGCTGCGGCCTCGTCATGGGCGGCGACCAGCAGCAGGGTATCGCCCGCCTGCAATTCCGGCGGAAGCGGATTGAGCACGCCTTGCCCGGTGCGCACCTCGATCTCGATATCGCGGCCCTTGGCCCGCGCCGCCTTGCGCAGCGCTTCCCCTGCGAGCACGCCCTGTACGGCGGAATCGGCCGCATCGATAACTGCGTAGAGCTTGCCCATCATTCCTCTCCGGCCTTGATCGTTTGCGGGCGGGTACAGCCCGGCAGCATCGACGGCGTGACGGCCACTTCATCGGCCAGTGCATGCACCGTGGGCAGGGCGGGCAGGTTCGGCCCCGCCATGCCGAGCTTGGCGACCGCGAACGCGGTGGCGAGGCGGGCGGTGCGTTCAAGATCCGCGCCTTCGCCCAGAGCCGCCACGATACCCGCGACCATCGCATCACCCGCGCCCACCGTGCTGGCGACCTGTCCGATGGCGAGACGCGCGGTAACGGCGCCTTCCGAGGACAGGAACAGCGCCCCTTCCTCGCCCATCGACACGACGACCAACGAAACGCCGCGCCCGTGCAGCTGCGCCGCCGCTTCGGAAAGCGCGGCCAGATCGGACAGGGGACGGCCGAGCCATTGCGCCAGTTCGTCGCGGTTGGGCTTCACCACATCGGGCAGAACATCGGCGGTAAGCGCGCACTTGAGCGGCAGGCCGCTGGTGTCGAGCACCACCCGGCACCCGGCCGCGCGCAGGCGTGCGGTGAGCGTGACGTAGCTGTCGGGCGGGCAGCCCGGCGGCAGGCTTCCGGCCAGGACCACCAGATCGCCCTCACGCGCGGCTTCGCAGATGGTTGCCGCCACCATTTCGGCGCGCCCCGCATCCACGGCGATCCCGTCGAGATTGATATCGGTCGTGCCCGTCGCGTCCACCAGCTTGAGGTTGACCCGCGTGGCCCCGGCGATGCGGATGAAGCGGTCCTCGATGGCCTTGGCGGCGAACAGCGCATCGAACGCGGCGGCATTGTCGCTGCCGAGCAGGCCGTAGGCGGACACCGGCATGCCCCAGTCGGCCAGGCAACTGGCGACGTTCACGCCCTTGCCGCCCGCGTTCTGACGCACCGAACGGGCGCGGTGGACTTCGCCCACGACCAGCCGGTCAAGCATGACGGTCTGGTCGATGGCCGGGTTGAAGGTGACCGTAAGAGTGCGCATCAGCCTTCCCCCTCTTCGATTTTCGGCCCGTCCAGCGCGCGGATTTCGCCGGCGCTTTCCATGTCGAGCGCCCTGGCGGCAAGCGTGCGCAGGCTTTCGAGGCTGGCGCCGCGAATGCGGGCCTTCACCGCCGGAATGTCGCGCGGGGTCATCGACAGTTCGCTGACGCCCAGCCCCACCAGCAGCGCCGCGCCGAAGGGATCGCCGGCAATGCCGCCGCAGACGCCGACCCAGCGGCCATGCGCCTTCGCGCCCTCCACCGTCGCCGCGATCATGCGCAGCACGGCGGGGTGCAGGCTTTCGGCATCGCCCGCCAGTTCCGGGTTCTGCCGGTCGATGGCGAGGACATATTGGGTAAGGTCGTTCGTGCCGATCGAGAAGAAATCGGCATGGGCCGCCAGCGAGCGCGCCTGGATGGCGGCGGCGGGAACCTCGATCATGATGCCCACGGGAATCGTCGGCGCGTCCAGCTCGACGCGGATCTCCTCGCAGCGGGCACGCAGCGCGATCAGTTCGTGGACGGAGGTAATCATCGGGAACATGATCGAAAGATCGCCGCCGGACTTGGCGGCGCGGTACAGCGCGCGAAGCTGCGGCTCCAGCAGGTCCGGGCGGCGCAGCAAGAGTCGCGCGCCGCGTACGCCAAGGAAAGGGTTCTCCTCGCGCGGGAGGTCAAGATGCGGCACCTGCTTGTCGCCGCCGATATCGAGCGCACGCACCACCAGCGGGCGCCCTTCCAGCGCCTCGGTCATGGCGCGGTAGATTTCGGCCTGCTCGTCCTCGCCCGGACTGTCGCCGCGTTCGAGAAACAGGAATTCGGTGCGCATCAGGCCGACGCCCTCGCCGCCCTGCGCCAGCGCGAAAGCGACCTGATCGGGGCGATTGACGTTGGCGGCGATCTCCACGCGGTGGCCGTCGCGGGTTTCGGCAGGCTTGCCGCGCTCGGCTTCTTCGGCGGCGCGCTTTTCGGCGAGCGCCGCGATCCACGCGCGGGCAGAGGCGAGATCGGCCTCCGACGGGTTCAGCCAGACGCGGCCGCTGTCGCCATCGACGATCGCGGTGGCCCCGGCGGCAAGCCCCATCAGGTCCGCGCCGCCCGCCACGACCGAAGGCAAGCCGAGCGTGCGGGCCAGGATCGCGCTGTGCGAAGTCGGCCCGCCCAGCGCCGTGGCAATGCCCGCAACCCGCGCGGTATCGAGCGTGGCGGTATCCGAAGGTGACAAGTCCGCCGCGACCAGCACGCAGGGCTCCTCGGGCAGATCGGTCAGTGATCCGGCCGCAAGCGCAGGATCGATCTCGGCCAGAACGCGGCGGCCGATATCGTGCAGATCCGCCGCGCGCGCGGCGAGCACCGGATTGCCCAGCGCCGAAAGCTGCCCGGCGATACGGTCCACCGCCTGATGCCACGACCATGCCACCCCGTGCCCCTCGACCATGAGCTGGCAGGTGAGCGTGATGAGATCGGTATCGTCGAGCAGTTCGGCCTGCGCCTTGAAGATCGCGGCATCGCCCGCACCCAGACGCCGGGTGGTATCGTCGATCAGCGCCTTCATCTGCGCGCGGGTGCGGGTGAGCGCATCGTTCAGCTGGGTGCCACCGCTGGCCAGATCGGTCGGCCGGTCGGGCACGTCGAGTTCCTGCGCAGAAAGCACATGGACCTTGCCGATGGCGAGGCCCGGACTGGCGGCGACGCCCGCGATCATCCGCGCCTCGCCCACGGGCTTCCAGCCGCGGATCGGCGCGGCGGCCTTTTCGGCGGCACGCGCGGCGTCTTCCTTCTCGCGCACGGTCAGGCGGCGGACCACGGCGGCAAAGCTGTCCAGCGCCGCCCGCGCGCCTGCCCCTTCGGCGGAGAGAGTCACCCGATCACCAGCACGCAGCCCCAGTTGGAGGAGGGAAACGAGGCTGCGGGGATCGGCGCTCTCTCCGCCGTGGCGCACGCGCAGGCGCACGCCAGAGGCACGCGCCGCTTCGACCCAGGCCGAGGCGGGGCGGGCATGGAGGCCGGTTGGGTAGTCGACCGTCCATTCTGTGGTTTCAGCATAGTCTGCCGCCGGTTCGGACGGGGCGGCAGCCGCGCCGTCTTCCCACAGCGCGCGGGAAAAGGCGGCCGGATCGTCGGTGGCGACCAGCGCGGCAAGGCGCGGCTCGTCCTGGATGAGGCGGGTCAGGCGGCGCAGGATGGCGATGTGGCTGTCCGAATTGGCGGCGATGCCCACCACCAGATGGGCGCGCTGGCCGGGGTTCCATTCGACCCCTTCGCGCAACTGGAGGATCGCCACGCCGTCGCGGCGGACCAGGCCCTTGTCCTCGCCCAGGCCATGCGGGATCGCCACGCCCGCGCCCAGGAACGTGTTCGCCACGCCCTCCCGGCGGACCATGCTTTCCTCGTATCCGGGCGCAACGCAGCCGGCGGCGACCAGAAGCTGGCCGACCTGGCGAATCGCATCGACCTTGTCTGCCGCGCTGGCATCGATTCGAACGAGATCCTCTACCCCCGAGGCGGGCGCATCTGCGAGCATTTCAGGCCTCTCCTGACCGTTTTGACGACGGGTCTGTGATGTACTTAGAAAACGTTTTCTCAAAGCGCTTGTCAAGAGAATGCTTGCGATCTTGAGAGAACGTGATGCATAGTCTCCCGCAGGAGAGGGGCAAAACGCCCTAACAAGTGAGAACGATTTCTCGAATGGCGCATTGCGGATGACAGTTGGAATCAAGGACGTAGCCCGGGTTGCCGAAGTGTCCCCCGCCACCGTTTCGCGGGTGCTGTCAGGCCGCAGCGTCGATCCCGCGATGCACGAGCGGGTGCTGGCGGCCGTGAAGTCCACCGGCTACCGCCCCAACCTTGCGGCGCGGCGCCTGCGCTCCCAGCACACCAACACCATCGGCCTGATCGTCGCCGATATCCGCAACCCCTTCTTCACCGCGGTCTCGCGCGCCATCGAAAGCCTCGCCACCGCACGCGGGATGCGGGTGATCCTGTGCAACACCGACGAAGACCCGGCCAAGGAGGCCGGCTATCTCGAACTGATGCACGAGGAACGCGTAACCGGGGTGATCTTCGCGCCCTGCCGCCAATGGGTCGAAAAGGCCGAGCGGCTGGAACCGGGCTTCCCCGTCGTCCTGATCGACCGCAGCCTGCCCAGCGCCGGTCTCGACACGGTATTGCTAGACAACGAAACCATGGCCGCCGAATTGGTGGCGCACCTCCACGCCCAGGGCCACCGCCGCGTGGCCGGGCTGTTCGGCGCCGCCAGCAGCACCGGGATCGAGCGCCGCGCCGGGTTCGAGCAAGCGGCCCGCAAGTTCGGCATGGAGGCCGTCACGGTCGAGATGCCGCACGCCGCCGAGGCCGCGGCACGCACGGTCAGGGAACTGCTCTGCGGCCCGGTTCGCCCGGACGCGCTCGTCGCCAGCAACGGCGTCATGCTGCTCACCGTGCTGCGTGCGCTGCGCGACCTCGATCTCGCTGTGCCCGGCGACATTGCCCTTGCCGGGTTCGACAACAACGACTGGATGGAATTCGTCGGCGACGGGCTCTCGGTGATCGAACAGCCGGTCGAGGAGATCGGCCGCACCGCGATGACCATGCTGCTGGACCGGCTGGACCATCCCGAAGCGCCTGCCCGCAAGGTCGTGCTGGCGGGACGCCTCATCACGCGCGGATCGAGCGGCCCTCACGCCCGCGCCAACCAGCCCATCGGAGCCTGACCATGATGACCGACTTCAGCGCAAAACAATCGATCGGCCGGGACACGCGCCTGTGCATGTCGCTTTCCGCCCGCCCCGGCAACGCCGGGTCGCGTCTGCACAACACGCTCTACGGGCTGCTGGGGCTGGACTATGTCTACAAGTCCTTCTCCACCACGGACCTGCCAGCGGCCATCGGCGGCCTGCGGGCGCTGGGCATTCGTGGCTGCGCGATCTCGATGCCGTTCAAGGAAGCGGTGATCCCCCTGCTCGACGGGCTTGAGGATTCGGCCCGCGCCATCGACAGCGTGAACACCATCGTCAACGACGAAGGCGTGCTGACCGGCTACAATACCGACTATACCGCCGTGCGCGATCTCGTTGCCCGGCGCGGCATCGATCCGGCCACGCCGTTCCTGCTGCGCGGCAGCGGCGGCATGGCCAAGGCGGTCATGGCCGCGCTTCGCGATCTCGGCTTCCGCCAGGGCACGATTATCGCCCGCAATGCCGAAGCCGGCCCCGCCCTTGCCGAACAGTACGGTTTCCGCTGGCTCCCCGAGCTTCCCGAACAGGGGGCGGCGATGCTTGTCAACGTCACGCCGCTCGGCATGGAAGGCGCGCAGGCCGGCGAACTCGCCTTCACGCCCGCGCAGATCGCCGCCTGCGACGTCGCCTTCGACGTGGTGGCGCAGCCCGCCGAAACGCCCTTTATCAAGGCCGCCCTCGCCGCAGGAAAGACGGCGATCTCCGGCGCGGAAGTGATCGTGCTCCAGGCCATCGAGCAATTCGTGCTCTATACCGGCATCCGCCCCGACGATGAGGCCATTGCCAAGGCCACCGCCTTCGCGCATGGCCCGCAAGTAGCCCGGCGGCTGCAAGACGCGGCGTAATGCCGGCCCGAAGGGGCAGGATGTGCTCGCAGTGCCATGGATTTGTCCGGAACATGGGGTAAGGAAGCTGATATGAAACCGACACTCACCCGCTTCCTGCTCGAAAAGCAGCGCGAGCCGAACTCGACCTGCCCGCCCGAACTGCGCCTGCTGATCGAAACCGTGGCGCGCGCCTGCAAGACGGTGAACCACGCCATCGCCAAGGGCGCGCTGGGCGACGTTCTGGGCAGCCTCGACAGCGAGAACGTGCAGGGCGAAGTTCAGAAAAAGCTCGACGTGCTCGCCAACGAACTGCTGCTGGATGCCAACGAGTGGGGCGGCCACCTCGCCGGAATGGCCTCGGAAGAGATGGAAACGATCCATCCCATCCCCAACCGCTATCCCAAGGGCGAATACCTGCTGGTCTACGATCCGATCGACGGTTCCAGCAATGTCGACGTAAACCTCTCGGTCGGCACGATCTTCTCCGTGCTGCGCGCGCCTGACGAATGCGCGGGCCGCGAAGTACGAGAGGAAGATTTCCTCCAGCCCGGGACCGCGCAGGTCGCTGCCGGCTATGCGATCTACGGCCCGCAGACGCTGCTGGTGCTGACCCTGGGCTCCGGTGTCTA
Source organism: Novosphingobium aeonii (assembly GCF_052279045.1). Classification (NCBI taxonomy): domain Bacteria; kingdom Pseudomonadati; phylum Pseudomonadota; class Alphaproteobacteria; order Sphingomonadales; family Sphingomonadaceae; genus Novosphingobium; species Novosphingobium aeonii. Next base: position 3,346,828 of record NZ_CP176832.1, read on the forward strand.
CGAGTTTACGCTGGATCGCGAACTGGGCGCCTGGATCATGACCGACGGCCCCATGCAGATTCCTTCGGGCAATTGCGAAATCGCCATCAACATGGCGCGCCGCCCGCAGTGGTCGCCAACCGTGGTGCGCTACATCGACGAGCGCCTGACTGACGGCAAGGGCCCCTGCGGCCGGGACTACAACATGCGCTGGACGGCCTCGATGGTTGCCGACGTGCATCGCATCCTGAAGCGCGGCGGCGTGTTCCTCTATCCCGCCGATCACCGCACGCCGGGCAAGGCGCGCCTGCGCCTGCTTTACGAAGCCAATCCGATGAGCTTCCTGGTCGAACAGGCGGGCGGCGCCTCGACCGACGGCTGGAACCGCGTGCTCGACGTGACCCCGGTCGGACTTCACCAGCGCATCGGCCTGATCCTGGGCGATCCCGAACAGGTCGCCGCCCTCATGGAAACGGAAACGGCCTGACCGAGGCTCGACGACCCGGAGCTTCGGGTGAAGTTCCGGGCCGTTGAGGCTAGACCATCGGGCTGAAACGGCCATCCTGATGGTGGATCATCGCATCCACCATCTTCAGCGCCCGTTCGATGCATTGCCGATCGGCGCTGCCGCCGATCGAGATACGCACCGCATGACGGGCCTCGGGGTCGATGCGGAACTGCTCTCCCGACACGACCGAGATGCCGAGCGGCCGCAGCGCCCGCACGAGATCGGCGGACTGCCCTTCCCGCTCCAGCGCAATCCACAAGTGATAGCCCGCGCGGGCCGCCTCATAGCTCCCATGCGGCAGGATGCCTGCCGCGATAGCCTGCCGCGCAAGGCACTCGTCCCGCACCTCCGCCACCAGCGAGGCCCATTTCCCGGTGTTCAGCCACTGGGTACAGACGGCCAGGTTGAGCGGAGGCGCCATGATCGTGGTCTCATAGGTATCCGTCGCCAGCCGCAGCGCATCCCGAAGCTGCGGCGCGCGCAAGTACGCAACGCGCAGCGATGGCGAGACGAGCTTTGAAAGGCTTGCGACATGCCACGTCCGCTCCGGCGCGAGCGCTGCCAGCGACGGGATCTCGCCGCTGCCGAGACGGGAATAGGGATCGTCCTCGATGATGAGAACATCGTGCCGCCGCGCGATCTCGGCAATGCGGCGGCGCCGTTCCTCGCTGAGCGTCGCGGTCGTCGGATTGTCGTTGTCGGGCACGAGATAGATCGCCCTGACCGGGGTGGATTGAACCGCCCCGGTTTCGCAGGCCCGCGCGAAAGCATCGGGATCGATGCCGTGCCGATCCGCGCCGAGCGGCACGATCGCCACGCCGTGCCGGCGGCAAATCGCGCTCCAGCCCGGATAGACGAAAGGCCCCGTGCACACGACATCGCCGGGCGCCAGAACGGAACTGACAACCGCATGCAGCGCGGTTTGCGCACCGCTGGTGACGATGACGTTGTCCTCCGTCGCCTCCATTCCCGAAGCCGCCAGCCACTGCGCGCCGGCCGCGCGGTCTTCCGGAGCGCCGCCCGCAGGCTGATACTGCAACCGGTTCGCCGCGGCCGGGCCTTCGAGCACGGCTTGCAGGGCATTCGCGAAACTGGCGGCATAGGAACTGTTGGAGGGAATCGGCGGCAGGTTCATGCCGGTGTCGAACGGCGGCACCTGGCTGGACGCATCGAACGCCGCCTTCCCCCGGACGAAGCTGCCGCGCCGCCCTTCCGCGTCGATCAGCCCCTGCCTGCGCGCCTCGGCATAAGCGCGCGTGACCGTGCCGGTATCCACGCCCAGCGCTTCGGCCAGTTCGCGCTGGGGCGGAAGGCGATCCCCCGGATTGAGCCGACGCTCCTCCACATCCCGGCCGATCGCCGCGCAGATCGCCAGATAGAGCGGCCCTTGAGCATTGCGGATGTCCGGCAGCCAATTTTGCATCACTGTTTGCATTGACTTTGTATGCATACAATATCCATATTGAGCAACAGACGAATCCTCGCGATCAACGGCGGACCTGCATCATGTCAGACAACAATATGGAGCCCGGCGACAAGGCCCGCCGTATTTTCAGGTGCGGCCTGAAAGGACTTTGCCCCCGTTGCGAAAAAGGCGCCATGTTCCGCAAGTGGCTCAAGCTGAACGATACCTGCCCGGCCTGCGGGCTCGATTACGGCTTCGCCGCCCCTGACGACGGCCCCGCCTTCTTCTCGCTCTGCATCGTCGCCTTCCCGCTCACGTTCTTCGCCGTATGGCTGCAGGTGAAGTTCGACCCGCCGTTCTGGGTCCATCTGCTCACTTCGTTCCCGCTGGTCGGGCTGGGCTGCGTGTTGCCGCTGCAGTATATCAAGGGCTGGCTCGTGGCCTCGCAATACGTGAACAAGGCGCAGGAAGCGGGCACGGAGGCACTCTGGGCCGATCTCAATGCCCGCGCCCCGCGCAACGGCGATTGACCTGCCCATGACCATGCCGACTGCCGGTCACGCAACCCCGCTGCAATCCGCCCGGGACTTCGTTGCCGAATACTTCGAAGCACTGGAACGCCCCGATCTCGCCCGGATGGTGCGCGCGGGATCGGGCGACGACTTTGCCGAAATGCACAGCGCAACAAGGCTGCTCGCATCGCAGGCCGCCAAGATCGCCCGGTATGAAGAGGCGCTCGATCAATATGCCGACCACGGTTTCTGGGACGATGCCCTGCCCGGCGGCCCGCTCGCCCTTCACGATGGCGGCGACATGGCGCGCAACGTGCTCAAGGGCAGGCCCGCGTTCTTCCATCGCGATTGATGCATCGGACCCGCGAACCGTGAAAGCATGGATATCGGCCCGCGCGGCCTTTGCCGGAATGGCTCTCCTGATCGGACTCGCCGGATGCCGCGATGACCGTCATGACGAGCGCCTGCGGAAAGCGGGGCAAGACCCGACCCTGCAAGAGCTTATGAAAGTTGCCGACGTGGAAAGCGGCGCCCGGAAATTCCGGCAGTGCGCCGCCTGCCACAGCATCATCGAAGGCGCGAGCGATCGCGGCGGACCGAACCTGTTCGGCGTGTTCGGCCAGCCCCCCGGCACCAACAGGTCGCGCTACGGCTACACTGCGGCTCTGATCGGCATCGGCGGCAGATGGGACGAAAAGGCGCTCGACGCATGGATCGCCGCCCCCGCCTCGGTCGTGCCGGGCACGACCATGCAGTTCCCCGGCGTGAAGGACCCGTTGGACCGAGCCGACCTGATCGCCTACCTGCGCACGCAGGCAAGAGACCCCCGATAACCACCGCGCGGCTGCGGGAAAATGGGCAGCGCCCGGGCGTGGACGAGATTCACAAGCGGTCCATCCGCAGCCAGGCATCGTCGCCCAGCCACGCCTGCCCGAGCGCCTGGCGGGCGGCGGCCGCTTCAACACCGCGCCCTTGCGCCTTCTCGCTTTCGGCAAGTCCGTAAAGTGCCCAGCCGCTTTTCGGAGACTGCACGAGCGCGGCACGAAAAGCCTGCGCCGCCTCGCCATAATGCCCGGCCCTGAACAGGGCCGCGCCAAGCGACTGGCTCACGGGATAATACCAGTATGGCGGCTCCTGATAGGGTATCTTCGCCTCCAGCACGATTGCCCGGCGATAGAGGCGCGCGGCCTCTTCGTAGCGCTTTTCCGAAAAGGCCAGCTTGCCGCGCGCCACCGCTTCGGCAAGCTGGAGAAGGTCCGCTGCGGGCACGCCCTGTTCGGTCATGCCGGCCAGGGTGCCGGATTTGCGGATTTCCACGATGGCGGCGATTTCACGCTCGGCTCCGGCGCGGTCCCGCCCCTGCGCCCGGGCAACTGCGCGCGCATAGAACCGCATGGCAGCGGCATAGGGCAAACGCGGGTCGGGCGGCGGCATGGCCAGGATCGCCTCGGGTTCGGCAAATTGCGCCATCGCCAGAAAGGGTGCGGCATCGATCGCCTGTATCCAGGCGATCCGCGCGGAGGTGCCGGGATCCAGCAGTTTCCGCAGACGCTGCGCCTCGGTGATCGCCGTGCGCATGTCACCTGCCATCTGCGCGGATGTCACGATGAAGTGGACGTTGTGAGGGTAATAGCCGTAGCGGACGAGGCTGCGATCGTTCGTGCTGCGGATGAAAGCCTCGTCTGCACGCGCGGCCGCAATGTTGACCCGGATGGAATCGGCGTAGCGGCCGACCAGTTGATAGATGTGCCCCGGCATGTGGACGAGATGGCCGGCGCTCGGCGCGCCTTCCCGCGCCAGCCGGTCTGCCGCAGCTTCCGCGCGGCGCGGCTCCGCGCTGTTCTCCATGAGATGGATGTAAAGATGCGCGGCCTGAAGGTTGCCCGGGTCACGCATTAGCACGCCCTCGATCAGCCGAACCGCCTCGCCGCTTCGGCCTGTCGGCGTTCGCTTGTCCGCCTCCCAATAGCTCCACGGGCTGACATCCATGACCGCTTCGGCCGCCAGCACGGCCACATCGTCATCCGCTGGAAAGCGACGGGCAACGCCGATCATGGCATCGGCATATGCGGCATCCAGTGCAGAGCGATCGGCCTTCGCATCGCGCGTGTAGCGGCGCGCCGTCGCACCGATCAACGCCTGCTCCAGCGGGGACGCATGCACGCTTTGCCCTGCGGCCCTGTCCATCGCCGCCAAAGCCGCATTGCGATCGCGATCGTCCATGGGCGCGTTGATGTTCGGCCCCAGCGCAAGCGCCTCGCCCCACCAGCACATCGCGCAAGCCGGATCGAGCCGCTGCGCCTCGCGAAAAGAGCGCACCGCCCCTGCATGATTGAAGCCATAGGCCAGCAGGAGACCCTGATTGAAATAGCGCCGCGCCTGCTCGCTTGAAGTGGTGATCGGCAAACGATCGGCAACGAGATCGCGATAGAGCGGTATCGCCTGGGATGCGGCACCGACCGGACCCGTAACGGCTGCGGCAAGCACAAGCTCGTGCGCCAGCACCGCCGCCTCAGCCCTTGCGCCGCAAATCGAAGCGGCAAGCCCTGACGGATCGAGCATGGCCAGAGTCACCGGCGAAATGCCCGCGCCAGTCGAAAAACTGGCAAGAACAAAGCCCTGCGCCGCCAAAGCAATGCTGCTCAACACCCTCTGCATGCACCCGACCCTTGACCGAGGTAGCCGCCGAAAAAGCGCTAATTCACACCGACTCTCCGAGCCGCCATCTTCAACCGGAACAAGCTGCTCGCGCCGCCGATATCTGTCAACATGACACCGGACGTGACCTCAGCGAACGAAAAAACCGGCTTCCGCCCGAAATACGTTCAAGCGCTGCCGGCAATCACGCACATGAGAACAAAGCCCCGGTCGGTGAGGAGAATTCCCGGACATTCCGCGCGAAATTCGCAAGAGACGACTTTCGTCGAGCCAACGTCCAGCCACGATAAAGGAAATTGAGCCGGATCGCCCTGAAGCCAAGGAAATCTTTCGATTTCCTGCGATCAGTTCTGGATGGTCCCGGAAGGGCTCTTGGCGGAGAGGGTGGGATTTTTACTTCAATACATAACATATTGATAAAAATCTATTCTACCTCTCAACGCGGGTAATATGCCCACACATCTAACCACTCACACCAGAACACCATAGTTTTTCTCGGCGTTATAGACTTCTCTAAGCAGATTTTTAGGGATGTCTAGTGTCTTCAACGCCGCCCACTACATTCCATCAAACTTCACAAGAGCACCACGCACCCCACCCCGACAAGATATTACAAAAACGCACAGCCGCCGCCCTGTTCTTGGCCGAATTCGCTCAAGAGGTAGGCGACCCCCTTGATAGCTCGGCTGATTCTGACGAAGATGGGCGTCTGCCTAGCAGCGCGTGCCTAGTTGATCAGTCAGCTAATTCGAGCGGCACAATAATAACCTGTAGACAGAGGCTTATGGCGCATCATAGGAATCTGCCGCAGTCTAGGGCAGAGGGGGCTCATCAGTGTGTCGTGAAATTTGGGAAACGCGTTCGTTTCTCATGGGAATGGTAGGCGCGATCGCGAACAGGACTTTGAGTGCCCTTTCATGAAGCCGAACTACGCTGTGAGCGTCAGGGAACTGCCGGACGAACGCCTTGAGGCGTTCGTCCATGATTGGCTGTCAGTTCGGACGAACGACTACGTTCAAAGTTTTCGCTGGAATGGCTCTGGCGATATGGGGCGTGACGTTGTCGGGTATGTGACAGAGAGCCGCCATGAGGGCGACTGGGATAACTACCAGTGCAAGCAGCTTGGCAAAAAACTCTCGGAGACGTCCGCCCTCATTGAGCTGGGCAAGATATTCATGCACTCGGCTGCTGGCGAATTCATATTGCCTAGGGCCTACGTATTTGTAGCTCCTCGAGGCGTCGTGCGGAACGTGAAGAAGTACATCTCGCAGCCTGAACTATTCCGGAAGACATGCATCGATCGCTGGGATGAGGTCTGCGCCCCAAACCTAGTTGAGAATAAGATTGTGGCGCTGAGCTTGGAAATCCGAGCCAAGATTGAATCCTTCAACTTCAAGGAGGTGACCGCTTTAGATGCCGTGTCATTGGTAGACGATCCACACATCAAGCCGGTGCTAGTGAAGTGGTTTGGTGCGGACCCCGGCGAAGCGCCTCGAGGCAAGGTTCCAGATACATTGGAAAGCCAAGAGGTGCCCTATCTGGCCCAGCTGGTCGATGCATACGGGGAGCGAGTTGGGCACACCTTTGCCGACGCAGCGGAGGTGCTAACGCATCCAGATTGGGGTGACGATCTTCGCGATCAACGCACCCGCTTTTTCGAAGCGGCAGAATTCAAACGTTACTATCGTGATTCCACCTTTCCCGAAGTCCTCGATACGTATGTTGAGGACATCTATTTCGGCGTGATTGACACCCACCGCGCTCCACATGGCGATGCCCTTGCGAGAATGTCAGCAGTCATGGTCGAGGCGAAGAATTGCAGCACAGCGGGTATTCTGACGCGATATGGGCGCATCGCTGTCAGGCAGGGAATTTGCCATCATTTTGCTAACGAAGGCCGGCTGAAGTGGAAGCGATGAGCGGAGAGAGTAAGGGATCTGAAGCCCCTCTCTTCAACAGCCAATTGGAGACGGGACTGCGTGCCTTGGTTCTGCTGGAGGCGATCTATCCACGCCCGTGCGACCTGATAGAGATGGCTTGGTTCGACCATCTAGTCGTGCATACCTCTGACCTAGATGGACTATCGGATGACACGACTCCGCCGAGCCTACATCCAGACCTGCCTGGAAGGGACGGCGAGCTCTTCGTGAGAAGGCGGTTGGTCGAAGAGAGCTTGCACATGATGCATCGAATGCATCTGGTCGACATTCAGTATGAGAATGATGGCATTTACTTCCTCGCGAGCGAGGATGTGCCCAGCTTCTTGGACATGCTTCAGGCGCCTTACACGGTTGCGCTGAAACGACGGGCAACCTGGCTTGCCGAGCATGTTAGAGAGCTGCCAGCTGCCGCCTTCGCCGCGATGGTTGAGGAAAAGATCGGCCGCTGGGTAGCGGAATTCGTGTCAGAAGAGATTCCAGGGCAAAAGTTTCTATGAGTGGTATCGTACTGCGTCATCTTACATTCACCGGGTCCGGCCTGATGCCTGCATCGCTGGAGTTCGCGCAGGGCGTGAATGTCATTTACGGAGCGTCCAACACCGGAAAGTCCTTCTCCTCGAAGGCGCTCAATTTCATGTTTGGCGGCGCTCAGCCACTGCCGGCGATAGAAGAGCGTGTCGGTTATGAGGAAGTTTGGCTCGGCCTAAGGCTGCCCACAGGCAGAGATGTCACCGTGTATCGCGCGGCGGGCGGTGGTGCTTACCGCGTTTATGACGGATTGGTCACTTCCATGCCCGCAGCACAGGAAGGAACGCTGCTTCAGCCAGCCCATGACGCGAAGCGAGAAGACAGTTTGTCCCAATACCTCCTGGCTTCCCTCGGCCTCGATGGCAAACTCGTCGCGAAGAATATGAATGGTGAAAAGGAAAGCCTTACTCTTCGGAGTCTGGCGCCATTCATGTTTGTGTCGGAGGAGTCGATAATCTCTGAACGTAGCCCTGTCTTGTCGTCGGGACAGGTTATTCGCGAGACGGCCGAGAAGAATATTTTGAAAGTTCTGCTGACGGGCCGAGATGACTCTGCCGTCGTGGCTTCTCAGAAGCCCAACGATCGGAAAGTGGCGCGTCAGGCGCAGATCGATTTGGTGGATGAGCTGATCGCGCAAGTCAATGAACGCCTAGGCGACAATCCGCCGTCGCGGGAGGATCTTCAACATCAATCTGATCGCCTTTCTGAATCCATTGGATCTATTCAAGATAACCTTCGATTTTACCAGAACAAGATTGATGAACTTGTATCCGAGCGTCGCAACGTTCTGGACGCGAAGGGTGGCACCGAAGCAAGATTACTTGAATTAGAAGTAACCCTTGGTAGATTTAAGCGCCTCATGGCGATATATACCTCAGATATAGAGCGTTTAGAGGCGCTGGAAGAGGGCGGCTTCTTACTTCTTGCTATCTCTGGCCAACCTTGTCCAGTCTGCGGCGCAGATCCAGGAACCCAACAACACAGCCATGGAACGGAGGAGATTGAACGCTCCCATAAGGCAGCTGCGGCAGAAGTCAGGAAGATCGAAACTGAAAGGCGTGAACTACGGGCCACCTCCGAGTCCCTTTTTGCAGAGGCTGAGGGCTTACGTGCTCGCTTGGAGGAAATTGCCTCCAAGTTGCTAGAAGCCGAAACTGCATTGGATGCGGCACGCCCGAAAGAAGCACAAACTCGCCAAAGGTACGAAACGCTCGCCCTGCAACGAAGTATGGTTGAGAACCAACTGGAGCTCTACGACCAGTGCGCACGTCTAGAAGCGAAGCGGGCGCAGCTCGACGTGAAGCGTTCTCCAGCTACCAAAGGGGAGAAGCTCACAGTCGGCATAGACGGGGCGACAGCATTTGCTTTTTCGGCCACGATACAGACTGTCTTGAAAGCGTGGAACTTTCCGGACGCGGAAAAGGCGAGATTTGACCTTACTCTTCAGGACATTGAGATTGGCGGCAAGCCGCGTGCCGCAAATGGCAAAGGCGTTCGAGCCATTCTGAATGCCGCGTTCAAGGTTTCCACTCTTATCTATTGCCGTGAGAACGAGTTGTCACATCCCGGCTTCATCGTTCTCGATACGCCACTTCTGACTTATCGGGAGCCGCTCGTGCAGACAAAGTATGGAGACCTTGAACCGGACGAGCTAGCTATCCGTGATACCGGATTAGCAGACCATTTCTACAGACATCTATCGTCTCTTAAGCACATCGGTCAGTTCGTGATCCTCGAAAATGCTGACCCTCCTGCGGTAGTCAGGCCGGAATTGCACGTCGAGACGTTCACAGGCCGCTCGAGTATCGGCCGACTTGGGTTCTTTCCCCCAGTAGGGCAGGTAATCTCTCTCGCTGCGTGATGCACCAGATAGAATTCAACAAAATAACGACTCCCGCAATGGTATCGTTGCGGCTGTTCCCGCGTCGAATTTTGCTGAAGCTGCCGTGTCGACTAGGTCGGGCGTTAATTAGCAAAAAACAAAATAACTACGTTCTGTCGCACCGATCGAAACTGTAGGATACATTCAATGAATTCCTTTCGCCTACTCAGCGCGCGAACTTTAGAGCACACTGAGCGGAAATCGTGGCGGCCTGGGTATCGCGGGAGACCCTCGAGTCCGCTTGAGCTCACTTTTGGCAATCCCGAGCCAATCTCATGCGTGCCTGAAGTAAGTAAGGTTTCCGTCCTCCTCGGCAAGAATGGGCAAGGAAAGAGTCGCCTACTTTCCGCCATCGCGATCAGTTTCCAGCTGCTCGATCGCTTCCGATCTGCTGGCGTTGAACGGAGTCTACCGTTGGCACGTCTCGAGTATGAGGCTGGAGGACACCACCACCTCATAATCGCCGAAGCGTCGAAGATAATCGTCGAAATAGATGGCAAGCTGGCGCCGTTAGAGGCAGCGATCCTTCCGTCCCGGGTCATAGGCCTATCCATGACTCCGTTCGACAAGTTTCCGATCGGCAACGAGCCTAGACAACTCCATCTTTTCGAGGCGACTCAACCTGATGTCTATGTTTATCTCGGCATGCGAGAGCGGATGGGCCGGTCATCTTCCACAGCGCTTCTCGACAGAGCAGTAGAGGGGCTGTTCGCTCGCATCAGGAAAGACGACCGGGGACGCATTACGCATGTCTTCGACATGCTGGGCTTCACACCCGACCTCACGATCGTATACCGGCTAGAATTATTCAAATTCATCGAAGAAATAGCACATGGTAACATTCCAAATCTGGAGACACTTGAATCTAACTCCTTCATGTATAATCGTATCGGACGCTATTTAAGACAAGGCGAAGAATATATTGATCGTTTAAGATCTGCGTCACAGGCCGTTATTAAAATGGTCGATCGAAAATTTCTTTCGGTCGAGATGGACCTCTGCCATCCCGATGTATCTATGTTAGAATTGCACGAGCATATGCAGGTTCTGCGCAGTGCTGGGCTGGCGCGGCTTTTCGCCGTTGAGGCCCATCACAAAGACGGCACGATCATCGATTTAAAGGAGGCAAGTTCCGGGGAGCTTAGCATGGCAATCACCTTCATGTCGCTGGCTGCCAACTTGGATAATAATGCTTTAATCTTGATCGACGAGCCAGAGACAAACCTACATCCTGAGTGGCAGGCTCAGTATCTCGATCTGCTCCTAAAAACGTTCGATGCTTATCACGGTTGCCACTACGTTCTCGCAACGCACTCGCCACTCATCCTCAGTGACGCGCCGCCGAGCGCCACCATCGCATCGTTAAACAGCCGTGCCTCGCATGAGGGCGATACGGTCGCAGGGCGAGCGGTGGATTACCTCCTCGTGCGAGAGTTCGACGTCGCGAGTGGCAGCAACTATTACGTGCAGGAGGAGCTCGTAAAGGCGCTCCGACTGGCGGCGGACGGTGGTAGCGCCACCGCCGAGTTCCGAGACACTGTTCGCCAGTTAATCGAGATTCAGCCACTCATCAAGGACAGCCCCGGCGTAGTCACCTTGATCACCGACCTGCGCAAGATTGCCGAGAAGAGCCAAGTGCAATGATCACATTGGCGGTAAAATATACACTTGAAGAGCAGAAGTTGATCAAATCGACGTTGCAAGATACAGAATTTGGATCAAAATGCTGGGGTGAGGAAAAGCTAGAAGCCCTCCGCAGCCTGATCAAGAAACATTACATAGCTCAGCAAGCCTATCAATGCTGCTATTGTCGGCAGCGGCTCTATTCGAACCATGGACGTCCGTGGGACGTTGAGCACATCATAGCGATGTCACTCAAACCCAAATTCATGTTTGAGCCGCAAAATCTCGCGGTTGCGTGCGTCGAGTGTAATCAGGAAAAGCGGGCAAAGCCGGTCACAGACAGCAAAAGGGTCAGCTTTCCGACCACCGCAGATCACTACGCTATCGTCCACCCTCATTTCGATGTCTGGGAGGATCACATCGAATTGGAGGGTGAAGCCACCTATCATTCGCTGAGCAAGAAGGGCAGCTTCACCATCTACGAATGTGACTTATTCCGGTTTCGTCAGCGGGAGGCTAAGATCCGCAAACCAATCAAAGATAGGCGGTTTGAACGCGATGTTGGTGAGCTCCGATTTGCAAAAACGGAGGATGAGGCGCGAGTAATTGTCGCGTCGATCATGGAACGCGTGAAGATTGAGGAGGAGCGGGCTGCGCGAACAAGCTGACGTTGCGTCTCTTGATCGAAGGCGCGTCGCACTTGTACGACGGGGGTGCAGGTTGTGCATGTAGGATCTGCTCAATTCGAACTAACCAGGCCGACCTTCCGTCGCGACACTGCGCCGCGCATTATGATGGCGGCCAGTGGGCTCGGCTTGCTCTGCCACGGACCTGCCCAGCAGTCGACGACCATCAGAAATCGGACGGTCTGCACCTGGGAGCCGATATTTTACCGCTGAGCGTCTCATGTGAATCGGGAGCCGACTTTCGCTGAATCTCGGTCGAACCGCAGAGATGCGCACGAAGCAGCTAAATAACATGTGCGCAGACTGATTTTCATTCTTTTGCCAAAGCATTTTCGGTGGATTCAAGATTGAGCGTCACTTAGCTATGGGTAAGTATCTCGAGGCCCTTGATGAATCCAACTGAAATTTATGACGCGTTGGCGGAGATTGCCGCCGAACCGTTTGACGCCACCGAATTCCCTTTCGCCTTTGCTGCCGCTACAGATGGTGCCAAGGCAGCAATCTCCAAGCTGCGGAGCGGGTCTACCAACAAGTCCGACCTTCGAGGCGGGGTGCTGTTCGGCAAGAAGTTCCACTATGCCCCCGCGCTGGCTGGCATGACCGATGGCACGCTGGACCAGTTGCGTAGCTCGAAGAAGACCAGGACTTCAAAGCCCGCGATTTTGATTGCCACCGATGGCGAGATGATCTCGGCAGAGCATCCGGCCTCGGGCGATACGCTCCATTGCCGTTTTGCCGAGCTTGGCGACAACTTCGGTTTCTTCCTGCCTGCAGCGGGCAAGGAACGCTACCGAGCGGTCGAAGAAAACCCCGTCGACGTCAAAGCGACCGGCAAGCTGGCCCGGCTCTATGACGCGCTGACCAAGGCCAATCCGGACTGGGGTAGCGACGAACGTCGGCACGAGATGAATCAGCTGATGATGCGGCTGATCTTCTGCATGTTTGCCGAAGATGTTGGCATTTTTCCCGACAACCAGTTCTCGCGCCTGCTGTTCACCCATGCGGGCGACAAGGGCGAGGAAGCGCGCGAAACCATCATCGCGGCCTTTCAGGCGATGAACCTACCCAAGACAAACCGCGAGGAGCTGCCCGCCTGGACAAGCGAGCTGGAATACGTCAACGGCGGGCTTTTCGCGGGCACCATCGATGCGCCGCGCTTTGACGGCGTGGCCTTCCGCTATCTGCGTGAAGCTTGCGGCCTGAATTGGCGTGAGATCAACCCCGACATCTTCGGCTCGATGATCCAGTCGGTCGCGGACCCGAAGCAACGCTCGGAACTGGGGATGCACTATACCTCGGTGCCGAACATCATGAAGGTGATCGGGCCGCTGTTCCTTGATGACCTCGACGCCGAGATACATAAGGGCTGGGACCGCGCCCGCGCGTTGCAACAGGTGCTGGACCGGATGTCACGCATCCGCGTGTTCGATCCGGCCTGTGGCTCGGGCAACTTCCTTGTCGTATCCTACCGCGAGTTGCGGGCACGCGAGACGCGCATTCTCCGGAGGTTGGAAGAGCTGAACGGCCCCGGCTCGATGCAGATGTTCTCGGCCATACCGATCAGCCATTTCTATGGCATCGAGATCGCGGATTTCGCCGCCGAGACGGCCAAGCTGGCGCTGTTCATAGCTGAATATCAGGCCAATGCCAGTTTTGCCGAGGTCTTTGGGCGCCGCCCTGCGTCGCTGCCACTCAAGGATGCAGCGCATATTTGCAACGGCAATTCTCTACAAATCGATTGGGCTTTGGTTTGCCCGCCACCCAGTGAAGGGGAGGAAGTGTTTATTGCTGGAAATCCGCCCTTTGCAGGCGCGAAGAACCAGACGCCAAAACAAAAGACAGATCGAGCCGTAGTCTTTGAGTCCCGCAAGATTAAAGGATACAAAACCCTTGATCTTGTTTCTGCGTGGTTCATTTTGGCGAGCGACTATTTATCTCGCGGTCAAAATTCAAAGTTCGCCTTGGTCGCTACAAGCTCAATTACGCAGGGCCGACAGGTGCCCTCGCTGTGGCCATACATCCTCGAACAAAACCAGATCTTCTTTGCCCATCGCCCCTTCAAGTGGCGAAACAATGCATCTTCTAATGCTGCGGTCGATTGCGTCATCATAGGGATTCAGAATTCTACAGGAGGAAAATCCGTAAAGCTATTCGACTGCGACACCGCAAGCGAATGCAGGACAATCAACGGATATTTAGTGGATGGCCCGCTCCTGTACGTCTCTCAACGAAGTCATTCGATGTTTGAGCTTCCTCAGATGATTTACGGCTCCATGCCGAATGATGGAGGGGCGTTAATTCTAGATGAAGCTGAAAAACTCGAATTGATAGACGCCTTCCCGAGCGCAGAGCAATATATTCGTCCACTTGTTGGCACTACCGAACTCATAGATTCAAGCAAAAGGTATTGTCTTTGGATAGAAGATGCCGAATTGAGCGAAGCTGAGGATATTCCGGATATTTCTCGACGGATAAGTGCGTCGCGCCAGCACCGCCTTGATAGCAAAAATCCAGAAACTATTGAAAGGGCTGCAACTGCCCATCAGTTTTGGCACATTGGAGGAATCTCCGAAACAGGCTCTATTGTCGTTGCAAGCGCTTCCTCGGAGCGACGCGAAGTGTTGCCCTGCGATTACCTCACGCCAGATGTTATTGCATCGAACCTGTGCTTCGTTATTCACGATGGTCCATACTGGGCACTCTCTTTGATAATGTCGCGTCTCCATCTGACGTGGATTTCTGCAATCTGCGGAAAGCTTGAAGCACGCTATCGATACTCCAGTTCGCTCGGCTGGCATACCTTCCCGGTGCCGAAGTTCACCGAGGATCAGATGGAGGCGCTCTCGGCCTCAGCCCGCAAAATCCTGCGCTGCCGTTATTCCCATTACCCCGCCACGATTGCCGAGCTCTATGATCCCGACAAAATGCCCGACGACCTGCGCGCCGCGCATCGAGAAAACGACGAGCTTGTGGAAGGCATGTATATCGGCCGCCCTTTCCGCAATGACACCGAACGGCTGGAGAAGCTCTTCAAGCTCTATGCCGCCAAGGTAAAATCGCTGGAAGCCGCGCCAAAGAAAAAGAGGGCCTGACAGATGGTTCAGATGGTCAATGTCACCTATGGCACCTCCAAGGCTGTGACGAATGCCCTTGGTCAGCGCCCAATGCAGGCCCGCACCTATGCCGCCCGTGCCGTGCAGTTCCTGCTGCTGAAAGCGCCGCCAGCGTCGGGCAAGAGCCGCGCGCTGATGTTCGTGGCGCTCGACAAGCTGCGCCATCAGGGGCTGGACAAGACCATCGTCTGCGTGCCCGAAACCTCGATCGGCGGCTCGTTCCGCTCGACCGATCTGACCAGCTATGGCTTCGAGGCGGATTGGGAGGTGGACAACCGCTGGAATCTTTGCCTGACCGGCGAGGATGCCGGCAAACAGAAGGTGAAAGCCTTCCAGGCCTTCATGGAGAGCGATGCCAAGGTGCTGGTCTGCACCCATGCCACCTTCCGCTTCGGCTTTGACGAGGTAATGAAGACCAAAGGGATCGAGGCCTTCGACAGTTGCTTCATTGCCATCGACGAATTCCACCATGTGTCGGCTTCGGACAATAACAGGCTGGGGGTGATCCTGCGTAGCCTGATCAATCGCGCCAAGTGCCATGTGATGGCGATGACTGGCAGCTATTTCCGTGGCGATGCCGATCCGGTGCTTCGTCCCGAGGACGAAGATCGCTTCACCAAGATCACCTACAGCTATTACGAGCAGTTGGAGGGCTACGCCTGGCTCAAGGCGCTCGGGATCAACTACGAGTTCTACAAGGGGAATTACGTCAACGGGTTGCCGGGCGTGCTGAACCCTGATCAAAAAACGATCATCCACATCCCGCATCGTGGCTCGTCCGAGGCGTTCGATGACAAGTTCAACGAGGTGGGCAAGATCCTCGACTTGCTGGGCGCCCATGAGGGGCGCGATCCCGAGACGGGGTTTGATCTGGTGCGCAGGCCCGATGGTGGACTGCTGAAAGTGGCGGACCTGGTGGATGACGGGCCGGGCCGCGATATCGTGAAAGCCGCGCTGTCGCGCGAGATCAAAGGGCCGGATGGCAAACGCGATGACGTGGCCGACCGGGCCAAGGTCGACTTCATCATTGCCCTCGGCATGGCCAAGGAGGGCTTCGACTGGGTCTGGTGTGAACATGCTCTGACAATCGGCTATCGGTCATCCCTGACCGAGATCGTACAGATCATCGGGCGCGCGACCCGCGACGCGCCGGGGAAGCCCCGCGCGCTGTTCACCAATCTCGTTGCCGAACCCGGCGTCGAAACCGGCGTCGTAACTGATGCGGTAAACGACATGCTCAAGGCGATCTCCGGGTCACTTCTGATGGAGCAGGTACTGGCCCCCAACTTCAAATTCTACCGCCGTGAAGATGGCGACGTGCGCGCGCCCATGGGCACCGACGATGAAGGCAATATCACCATCGGCATAAAGGGACTGGTCGAGCCACCCACAGACCGTTCGCGCGAGATCTGCGAAAATGACATGAACGATCTGATGGCGACTGCCTATCAGGAGATGGACAGGCGCGTACTGTTGCCTGACACGGCCCCCGAGGTTGCGACCCAGATGGTGCTGACTGATATCATCGAGAAGCGGTATGAGGCGCTTGATGCCGAGGAAGCGGAATCCGTCCGTCAGCATTTGGCGGCACATATGAATGTCCTGACGCTGGCGCGGAAGGAAGCCGAACGCGGTTTTGCTGAGGGACAGTCGCCATTAAGCGGTACGCCCCCGAAGCCGAGCGGTGACGACGATGATGGCGAACCCGCCAGCGCACCGAATACGCTTTTGGAGATGGTCCGGAAATTCATCAACGTCCGGGACATCGACATCGAACTGATCGACAGCGTGAACACCTTTCAGGAACGCTTCGAGGTCGCATCGAAATCGCTGAACTCCGAGCTGCTGTCGCATGTCCAGTCAGCGATGGTTGCCTTGCGCGTAAACATGACCGGCGATGAGGCCAGGACACTTTGGCCTCGCATCAAGGCATTCCGAGCCGCAGAAGGGCGTGAGCCTAATGTCCACTCCGCCAATCCGCTTGAGAAGCGCATGGCAGAGGCACTCGCTTGGCTGAAGGCCGAAAAGGCCAAGCGCCTGCGTGAGGGGGCTCTTTGATGCCGCGCCAGAGCTTGGAAGACATCTTCGCGGAAGACGACGAGTTCGGCCTTTTGGATGTCAAACCTCGCGCTGGGCGCGGTGGTCCTTCGCAGGATCGTGGTGTCGCAGCCTTGCTTGAAGTAACCGCCTTCCATGAGCGTCATTCGCGCCTCCCCGATCCCGATGCAATGGATCATGACGAGATGCGCCTTGGAGCAATCTGGGACACCGTAAAGTTGGCTCCCACCGAACAGATGCGGGCTGTGGATCGGTTGGGCCTGCTAAGCAAATCCACCGCCCAAATGTCGCGCTCATGGCAAGACGAGCCTATCGACGCTGATATTCCCAATAGCTTGGATGACATCTTCGCTGATGATGATCTTGATGTTGATGCGTCACTGGTCAGCCTCAAGCACACCACACCGTCTGCAGAAAGGCATGTTCCTGATCATCGCGCGGACTTCGTACCCTGCAGGGATTTCGAGCAGTTCCGCGAGCGCTTTGAGACGGTCCAGCGCGGCTTGGAAGCAGGTGAGCGCCACGCAAGCCCGGTACGGAAATGGTCGGTGATCGAGCCAATCGAAGGGGACTTCTTCATAAGGAACGGTTTGCTCGCCATGATCGCCGAGAAGTCGGAAATGACCGCTCGTAGCGGCGCGCGCGACCATCGGCTTCGCGTCATTTTTTCAAACGGCACAGAGAGCGACCCGCTCATGTCGTCATTCCGAAAATCCCTTAATGACGACAAGACAGCTCGCATGGTCCAGAAGGTCGGCCTCGGGCCGCTTGATCCTGAATGGGAGAACGATCAGCTCGAACTGTCGGGAACGATCTATGTTGCCCGCTCCCGATCCGAAAATCCCGAGATCAAAGGGCAGCGTATGATCTTGCATAAGATCGGCGTCACCAGCCAGGATGTATCCCGTCGAGTTGCGGACGCCAGAAACGATCCGACGTTTCTTCTGGCGCCGGTGGAGATCGTCGCGACCTACAGCCTGCAAAATCTGTCGCGTAACAAAGTCGAGAACCTGCTGCATCGCTTCTTCGCAGCGGCTCGTCCGGCCAAGCTATTCATCACAGATCGGTTCGGGAAGAAGGTTCTCCCTAAGGAATGGTTCTATGTACTGCCAGAACACGTTGGTCAGGCGGCTAAGCTGATCGAAGAGGGGACCTTGCATCGGTATTTTTATGATGTCGAGACTCAGAGAATTTTAGTGAAAAACGAGAGAATCTGAGTTCTGGACATTCAACTTCTTCGAAAAACGCCAGCAAGTCCGACTGTCAGAAAGGGGCTGGGGCCTGCCATCTGCCGCGCCTGGTGCGAAGGTCGGCTCTGGGCCGAAAGGGACTATGCGCTTATTGAGCATGAATGTCTGCTTCGCCAATTTCTGATGCCAAAACTCGACCTTCCCCTTTCGGCCATTGTAGCCTGCCAGCTTACGCATTCCAGCCGCGGTGAAAAACATCGTAATTTTTGTTGGCTGGTGCCGGCGCAATCGCCCAAAGGGGGCGCTTTCCCTTCCCAACGCCTAGCGCCGCCTTCATCTGCGCGGCGTCAGTGTCGGTGTAATCCACGCAGCCCGCATAGGCTGTCTCGCGACGGCTGTTGAAGAAAGGAATTATGCCGTACTTTTCGGCAAACCAATCAATTAAGTCGGCCTCAACATACTTGAACATATCAGTGACGTTCTTTCGCCGAGTTCGGCAGACGCGGATTTCGATGCGCACGTCTTTTCCGAAACCGTCGATTTCGTGGAGCCACCGCCGAAGGTGCGAGGAAAGTCTGCCGAGCGCGGAGCCGCGCCCGATGTAAAGCACTGGCGACCGCCTGAGCGGATAAGCAATTACGAAGTCGCCTTTCATGCGGATGACATATACGCACCGCTTGAGGTCAGCGGCGCCATAGCCCTGCGCGTCCAACGCCTCGACTAATTCCCTTCGGAGCGTCTTCACTATCGCGGCCTCGCTGCCCAGTGAGCGGTCCGGCCTGAGCTCTATGTGCTCGAGC